>SKXY01000248.1 GCA_007128175.1 Wenzhouxiangella sp.
CGGTTGGCGCTGACGAACAGGCTCTCACCGTCGGGGTGCCAGGCGATTGCGCCGTGGTCGTAATCGCCGTCGCTGATCTGGATGGGGCTGCCGCCGTTGGCCGACAGCAGGTAGACATGGCGATGTCCGGGATCGAGGTAGCCGCGGCCGTCGGCCCGGTACTGGGGTTCCTCGATCCAGATCGGCGGATCGGCCCAGTCGGCGCCTTCGGGGCGCCCGGGCAGGCGCACCGGGGTGTCTTTTTCGGCCGGCTTGAACATGGTGAACGCCAGCCATTGCCCGTCCGGCGACCAGCTGAGGCCGGAAGGCGAGTGTTCCAGTTCGCTGATGCGGGTATCACGGCCTGAATCCAGCCACAGCATGCGCATCTGGCCGCCTGCGGTGTAGGCGATGCGGCTGCCGTCCGGCGAGAAGCGCGGGTTGGAGGCATTGCTGTCGCGATCGGTCAGTGGTTCGATCTTGCCGCTTTCGATATCGGCCAGCCACAGGCTGGAGCGGGTGCGGTCGGTCTGCCGGTCCTGCCAGTGGCGCACGAAGGCCACGCGTTCGCCGGCCGGGTCGGGCTGTGGATCGCTGACCGACTCGAGCAGAAAGACATCGTCGTAGGCCAACGGCCGCACCTCGGCCGACACAATGACCGAAAATGCCAGCAATACGGCGAAAAAAGTAGTCAAAAGGGTGCGTCTTGTCACGATTCGTGCTCCGGGTTCCATGGGCTGCCGGCATTCTACACCCGGGTGTGCAGGAAGACCGCATCGGCGGCTCTGCTATGCTCACGCCACTGCCTGCTGCACCTCATGAACCGAGACAATGTCGCCGAAGACTATACTGATCGCTGCCCTCGTTCTCCCCCTTGTTCTGGCCGCGTCGCATCGCGCCGAGGCCTGGAGCAGTCATGGCCATCGTGTTGTCGGCCACCTGGCCGAATTCGAGTTGACCGATACCGCCCGCGAGCAAGTGCGCGAACTGCTGGGCGATGACCGCAGCCTGGCCGATGTCGGACCCTGGGCCGATCGGGTACGCGACGACCGGCCTGAAACCGCACCCTTGCATTACATCAACGGCCCGACCGATCGCATCGAGCCGCGTGAGGCCGACTTCGCGCTGGAACAGGGCAACGTGTATTCGGCCATTCTCGGCTATGCCGAACGATTGGCCGATACCGACCTGCCGACCCGCGAGCGTCGCGAGGCGCTCAAGTTCCTGGTGCACTTCATCGGCGATCTGCACCAGCCCCTGCATGCCGGTTTTGCCGAGGATCGCGGTGGCAACACCATTGCGGCGGTGTACGGCGGGGAACTGACCAATCTGCATCGCTACTGGGACCACGACATTCTTGCCCCGCGCATGGCCCGATTCGATGCTCGTGCCCATGCCGGCTTTCTGCATGCTCGTCACGACGATGTATTCGCTGGTGCGCTTGAAACAGGCGATCCGCAAGACTGGGTCGTCGAGGCGCGCGGCTACCTTTTTGCCGGTCTCTATCCCATGCTGCGCGTTGACGCGTCGGTCGAGGAAATCGACGGTCCGCTGCCGGTGCTCGATGAAGCATACCGCGCTGTCTGGCTGCCGGTGGCCGAGCGCCAGCTCGCCCGGGCCGGCGCCCGCCTGGCTGCCACCTTGAACACCCTGTTCGAAGGCGGCGCTTCGCCTTTTGCATCGCCGCCGGTCGATATACCGCCGGCTCGTGATTGAACAGGAAGTGCACCATGTACGATCTTCCCCATTACCGGGAGCACGATGAACGAATCATCACCGAGTTCATCGAGCGGTATCCGTTTGCCTTTCTGACCGGATGCGATGCGAACAACAGGCCGGTCGCCACCCAGGTTCCCGTCTTCATCGAAGACAGGAATGGCCGCAAGATATTGAGTGGCCACATCATGAGGCACACTGACCACCACAAGGCCATGCTGGACAATGCCAATGTCCTGGCCGTTTTCCATGGCCCGCATACCTATGTCAGTGCAACCTGGTACAGCGACCCGCATGTGGCCTCGACCTGGAACTACATGAGCGTGCACGCCCGCGGCGTCATCCGTTTTCTCGATTGCAGCGGGCTGGAAGCAATACTCCGGAAAAGCACGTTGCATTTCGAGAATGATGACAAACACTCGCCGACGGTCTTCGATAACCTCCCGGACTCGTTCAGACAGAAAGTCATGAACGCGATTGTCGGCTTCGAAATTGAAGTGAGCGACCTCGATGCGGTGTTCAAGCTGAGCCAGGACAAGGACAACGAGAGTTTTCATACCATCATCGAAAAGCTTGAAGCGGGCGATGAGATTGCTCGCCGGGTTGCAGCCGGAATGAGGAAAATTCGCCCTTGAACCAACACAACCTCTTGCGAGCTGAACGACATTGAGTAGGCGCCCATAGGTCACCCTCCGCCCTCGATTGTTCGATGCAGCAACTCGCTTGTCTTTGCTCATGACCGGCCATATTTTCAGTTTGTCTTCGGTCAGTATCACGCCCAAGGCCGGTGCGGTCCGATTGCCGCTGCAGACTTTGTGAGGATTCAGTCATGCGGAACACGATGCGGGGAATGGCCGTCGGCGCCCTGGTGCTGATCGGCATTTCCACCCTCGTTCTACTGCCACTTTTCCTGATCATGGGACCGGAAAAGTTGCTGGTTGGCTCCACGCTGGAATTCAATACCTTGTGGACTGGTGTGGCCCTGGTGGTGAGTCTTTTCGCCGCCACGATGGCCGGTTGGGTCGCGCACCGGGTTTCCGGAACCATGGCTGCGGTGGCTGCCCTGGCGGTGGTGGTCTTGTTGTTTGGCCTGGCCGATGCTTCCATACATCATTGGCTCATGCCGCACCTGAGTCTTTCCCGTGAAGCCGTGTCCGGTGCTGCCATGCTGCTCGGCCTGCGAGAGCCGCTCTGGTACGACCTGACCGGACCGGTGCTGATGGCCATCTTTGTCTGGGTCGCGGGCAGCAGTCGGCATATCGAGGCTGTCGCCTAGTGGTGTCTCGTTTTCATTGAAACCGCCCGGCCGCGACCGAATCTCTAAGCAGATTGAGTCAAGGCCGGGAAAGGCGGAATGCTGCAAGAGACGCTGACACAGATCCTTTTGCTGCTGAGCGTCACCATTGCCATTCTGGTGGTGTTTCGCCGTCTGGGGATACCCGGCAGCCTTGGCTTTCTGGTGGTCGGGATTCTCCTCAGCACAAAGACCGCTGGCCCGGCGATTCAGTCCGAGGCCATCACGACGATTGCCGAGTTCGGCATCGTCTTCCTGCTGTTTTCGATTGGCCTGGGCCTTTCCGTTTCGCAGATCTACGCACTGCGCCACACCATTCTCAAGCTCCGGGACGGCCCAGGTCGCGCTGACCACCGCCGTGGTCGCGGTGCTGGCCTGGCTGCTGGGTTTGTCGGCAATCACGGCGATCGTGATTGGCGCCATCTTTGCCCAGTCCTCGACCACGGTCATCGTCAAGCAGTTGCTCGACTTCTGGTCAAGTTCAACCAGCCGCTGGCCAGGGCCGTATGCCGCGCATTGCCGACGCCGAAGGAGGCCGCTCCACAGGTGGAAGTTGCCGAGCCGCCTGTGCCCGGCTCGAATCACGTCATCGTTTGCGGCTACGGCCGTATTGGCCAGTCGGTCAGCCGGCCTCTCGAAAAAAAAGCAATCGAGATGATTGCGCTGGATATCGATCCGAGCATCGTGCGTGAAGCGCGTCTCGCCGGACAGCCGGTTTTCTTTGGTGACAGCAGTGAGGCTTCGGTGCTGGATAGTGCCGGGTTGGCCAGTGCGTCGTTTATGATCATCGCCCACGACGACCTGACTGCCGCGTTGCGTGCACTGAGAAATGCCCGCAGCCTCAATCCCCATGTGCCCATCGTGGTGCGTACCCGCGATGAGTTGCATTTGAAGGAGTTGCGCCAGGCCGGCACAACGGAAGTCATTCCCGAAACACTTGAGGCTGGCATGCCCTGGTGGTCATGGATGTGCCCTTCGAGCGGGTAGCCATGCACTTCGAGAACCAGCGCTCGGATCGTTACCAGATGGTTCGGCAACTGTTCCGCAGCAATGTCAGCCTGCGTTGCCTCGGCGGGAGAGGGGGAGCGAAAGACTGCATTCGGTGGTGCTGACACGGGACTGCCCGGCCGTCGGGCGCACCCTGCGCGAGCTTGCACTGGAAATGCAGGGGGGTTCCGTTCCCACGCTGGTTCGTGAGGGCCGGCGACACGACGAGCCGACACCGGATCAGGTGTTGCCGGCGGGGGATGCGCTGGTTCTGCTTGGCAGCGACGAGGACCTTGATCGAGCAGAAAGCCGCCTGACCGGGAGCCCGCCAGACTGATTTTCAATCGGGTTGGACGGGATGCTCCGCCTGCAGCCGACGAAGGATTGCGCGCAATGCCCGGGTTGGTTCGTTCGAGCCCGAGACGAAATGAGGGGGTTTAGAATGAGCGCATTCACCAGATAGAGGGAATCGGTCATGATGCATATTCTTCGGACTGGCCTGGTTGTCGCGTTGCTGACGGTATCGTCGGTGGCTTCGGCGGACCAGAACTGCGAGCGGGTGTACCTCACCCAGGATCGGTTCGAGCTGGGTTTTGGCGAAAACCTGGCCGAGTTTCGCGTCGACAGCCTGGTTTTGGAGCACCCCCACTTCATTTTCGACTTTGACCTGCTCGCAGGGACTGTTCAGGTCTGTCAGGATGCCACCAATCAGCCGCTGGAAATCATCGGCAATGAAGTCTTCGCCGGTGTCAATCCGGAGCTGGCCACACGCATCGATAACCTGGAACTCAATTTCATCCAGGAGCTCAATCCGTTTGGCCAGACCGATTTGTTCGATAACTGTCTGGTCCTGAAGGATGCCGATTGCGATTCCCCTTCCTCGTGCTCGGCCCAGGCCGAGGACATCCTTCTGCAGGTGTCCGCGCAAACCCGGCGTAGCGGGGCCTGCGTGGAAACCCTGGACGGCCTGTTCGAAGGCACCTGGCCGGACGGTGAATCCAGCGAACCCAACCTGCCGGATTCGGGCTCTGCCGGATGCATGGTCAGTGAGCCGGTCGATGCCACGTTCACGCTGGGCACCGACGATTTCGACCTGGACCTCGTGCTCAACGACGTCATGGTTGCCGGTCGATTCGGCCAGGAACCGCCGACGGCCCTGATCGACGGTGTCATGATCGGTTTCCTGACGCAGGAACAGGCCGATGACACCGAGATCACCCTGGAGACCGATGTCGGGGAGGTGACGCTCAACCTGGGGCATGACATTCTGCCCAGCGATGAGTCAGACGACACCGTGCCCGGTTGCGAGCCCCGCCAGCACTGTGCCGGGCCCAATGCGCGCGCAGTCCACAACGGTGAATGCGGCTGGTGGTTCGTCTTCAATATCAACGCCGAGCGCATTCGTTGACCCTGCTCAAGACTCTTCTCGAGCAGATGATCGAATCCGCTCGCGACCTGGCCCCGGTCGTGATCGTGTTCGCCCTGTTTCAGGTGCTGGTGATCCGCCAGCCGCTGCCGCCGGAAGTCAGCGTTGCCGATCTGCTGATCGGGCTGGTCAGCGTCCTGCTTGGTCTCACCCTGTTCATCAAGGGTCTTCAGATTGGGCTGTTCCCGGTTGGTGAAAACCTGGCCCATGCCTTTGCCCGCAAGGCCTCGGTGTTCTGGCTGATCCTGTTCGCCTTTTGCCTGGGGTTCGGAACGACCATCGCGGAACCGGCACTGACCGCGGTGTCGGCCAAAGCATCCGTGGTCATGTCGGAGGCGGCCCTGATTGCTCCGGAAGCCGAGGCGCAACGGCAATTTGCAATCACCTTGCGGGTGGTCGTCGCCCTGTCGGTGGGCAGTGCCGTGGTACTGGGCGTGTTGCGTATTCTCCAGGGCTGGCCGCTGCACTACCTGATCATCTCCGGCTATGCCCTGGTGCTGATTCTGACCGGCCTGGCGCCCGATGAAATCGTCGGCATCGCCTACGATTCCGGCGGCGTGACCACCTCGACCATCACCGTGCCGCTGGTCGCCGCCCTCGGCGTCGGTCTGGCAACCGCCATCAAGGGCCGCAATCCAATGCTCGACGGTTTCGGGTTGATTGCATTCGCCTCGGTGATGCCGATCATTTTTGTGCTGCTGTTCGGCTTGATCGGTATTGGGGGTGTGGCATGAGCGATGGGCTGATGATCCTGCGCACCACCCTGTTCGATCTCATGCCGATTCTCGCGGTCATCTTCGGCTTTCAGTACCTGGTCATCCGCCGTCCCATCCGCCATCTCAAGCGCGCGTTCCTTGGTTTGCTGCTGGTATTTCTGGGCCTGGCACTGTTTCTGTTCGGCCTGGAAAGGGCCTTGTTCCCGCTCGGTGCCATCATGGCCGAGCAGCTGACCAGCCCGGAATTCCTGCCCGCACTGGCCGAGGGGCTGGAGCGACACTGGACTCACTACTACTGGGTTTACCTGTTTGCCTTCGCCATCGGTGCCAGCACGACTATCGCCGAACCCGCGCTGATCGCGGTATCGATCAAGGCTGGCGAGGTGTCAGGCGGCATCATCAATCCGTTCGGGCTGCGCGTTGCGGTAGCCGTCGGCATGGCCTTCGGCATTACGCTGGGCAGTTGGCGTATCGTCACCGGGGTGCCGCTGCATTACATGGTCATCGGCGCCTACCTGCTGGTGATCGTGCAAACCCTGCGCTCGCCAAAGTTCATCATCCCGCTGGCATTCGACTCCGGCGGTGTCACGACATCGACCATCACCGTACCGATCATCGCCGCACTCGGACTGAGCCTGGCTTCGGCCATTCCCGGTCGCAGTCCGGTGATGGATGGGTTTGGCATGATAGCCCTGGCCTGTTTGTTCCCCATCATCACGGTGATGGGTTACGCCCAGATCACCGAATGGCGTCATCGCCGCACCCGGGCCAGGCGAGGATCGACGCCGGCAAAGGCCGGGCACGACAATGGAGACTGACCATGCGATTCAAAATGATCATCGCTTTCGTAGAACCGGACCGAACCGAGGAACTGCTGACCGAGGCCCGGGAGGCCGGCGCCAGCGGAGCCACCGTCATCAGCAATGCCCGGGGTGAAGGCAGGAACCCGGTACGTGGCGTGTTCGGCCTGGAGATCGCCGCACAACGTGACGTGCTCATGCTTCTGGTTGATCAGACCTGTGCCCGCAAGGTGCTGGAGCGACTGGCCGAAGTGGGTGAGTTCGACGAAACCCCGGGGACAGGGATCGCCCTGCAACTTGATGTGGAAGACGCGCTCGGTGTTCGTCACCAGATGATCGATCTGGTCGAGCGTATGGGTGAGTCATGGAAAGGAGAGCCGCGATGACAGACCACAAGATCAAGCGCGTCAAGGATGTCATGCACGCGCGTTACTGCCGGGTCGACGGCGTGATGACGGTCGACCAGGCAATCGCCCTGATGAAAAGTGAGGATGCCGTTGCCTTGCTGATCGACAAACAGAATGCTGATGACGAGTACGGCCTGGTGTTGCTGACCGACATTGCCCGTCACGTGCTGGCGAAGGGGCGAGCGCCGGAACGGGTCAACCTGTTCGAGATCATGTCCAAACCGGCCCTGAGTGTGCCGGCGGACATGCAATTGCGCTACTGCGCCCGATTGTTTCAGCGTTTCGCCATTGGTATCGCGCCTGTGGCAGACCGCTCCGGCGAGATCATCGGTATGGTGGACTATCGCGACCTGGTGCTGGGCTCCCTGGACGATTCAGTCCAGTGACTGCTGCTCCTGCAACGCCTTGATGTGTTCGCCAAGGCCGGTGACGCGACTGACGTCGAGTTCCAGCGCAATGCCGGTATGCCGGCTTTCATCGAGTTCGCCCGCCTCGGTGATTGCATCCATCACCGCATCGACCTTGCCGTCATCGATCATTGCAATGATCAACTTGAAATCCATTCTTTGTCTCTGTGCGTCTTCAGCGTGATCAGGTTACACCCCTTTCAGCATCATGTCCTGCCCGGCCCATCCCGAATCAACCTTCCAGATCGCGAGGTCGCGCAAAACTGACCAGTCGGCCGGCCCCGGCCTTGATCTCGGACCAATGACCGACCTCGAATTCCAGATGAGCCACGGCCGCGGTCGGAAACTTGGTCCGCATGCGTGCCAGTGCGTCGGCATCGCCACTTCCGGCGAGGAATTCGGCCAGTTCCTCCAGGCCCGGGTTATGGCCGATCAGCATCGCAGAATCGACCGCATCATCCAGCCTATGCAGATGCTCGAGAAGAGTGGCCGGGTCGGCCGCGTACAGTTCCCGTTCGAAACGAACCGGTGGTGGTGTTTCGAAGACGTCAGCCAGGCAATCGAAAGTCTGGCGGGTGCGCAGTGCTGTCGAACACAACACCCGATCCGGCGGCAGGTCCAGCTCGGCCAGCCGCGTCGCCATCATCGGTGCCGCCCGCCAGCCACGCTTTGCCAGCGGCCGGTCGTGATCCTTCAATCCAGGCGAGTCCCAACTGGACTTTGCATGCCTGAAAAGCAGCAGTGTCTTCAATGAATAAATCATCGGGCTACTTTATCCCAACGCCTTATTCCGCGAGGTGTGGTAAGGCAAGCTCGGCTTTCAGGTAGTCGACCATCAGGCCCAGCTTCGGGGCCACATGACGGCGAGACGGATACAGCGCATGAATGCCCAGTTCGCCGGCGCTGTAGTCGGGCAACAGTTCGACGAGCCGCCCGGCACGAATGTCGGCTCCTACGAGGAAGCTCGGTTGCAGCACGATGCAGCGGTGTTCCAGGGCGCCGGCGCGACAGGTGTCGCCGTTGTTGGAATGCAGTCTCGGCCGCAGGCGGACGCTGGCTTCACCGTCGGGGCCGGTAAAACGCCATTCATCGCCAAGGGCGAAATAGCTGTAGGACCACACGACGTGATCGGCCAGCTCGGCGGGCCGTTGCGGTGCACCGTGCCGTTCAACGTACTCGGGAGAGGCGCACAACACCATGCGCGTGGTCGCCAGGCGGCGGGCAATCAGCATGGAATCGGGCAGCCGCCCGATACGGATGGCCAGATCAAACCCTTCCTCGACCAGGTCGACCGTGCGGTCTGAAAGGGTAATGTCGAGCTGCAGCCGGGGATGTCGCTCAAGAAACTTTCCCCACAGCCGGGACAAGTGCTGCACGCCAAAGCTGACCGGTGCGTTGATGCGCAGCCGGCCGATGGCTTCGGCACTGCGTTCGGTGATTTCGGCTTCCGCGTCGGCCAGTTCTTCAAGTAGTGCGCGGGCGCGTTCGAGAAAGATTTCCCCTTCGCCGGTCAGCGACAACCGGCGCGTCGTCCGATGCAGCAGGCGAACGGCCAATCGCGATTCCAGCGCAGCCAGTTGCCGTGAGACCGCGGCGGTAGAAAGCCCGAGCGCCTCGGCAGCACCGACGAAGCTACCCGCCTCGACCACGCAACTGAACACCTGCATTTCCTGGAATCGATCCATTATTGCAATATATGAAATAGTTATTCACGCAGCAAGCTGTTTATCTCGCTCGGGTGAATTCATAGCATGGTGTCGAACGCGGGCCATCCGGCCTGCCAATGGATTGAAATCAAGGAGTACATCATGAACCACACGATTGTTCAGCGACTGATTGCCACACAAGCCGGCTGGGCCCCGATGGCCCTGCGACTGGTTGCCGGCATCATCTTTTTCGCTCATGGCGCCCAGAAACTGTTCGGCTGGTTCGGCGGCCAAGGTCTGGAAGGCACAGCCGGATGGATGGCCTCGATCGGCCTGGAGCCGGGTCTGCCCATGGCGCTGCTGGCCGGCGGTGCCGAATTCTTCGGCGGGCTGGCCCTGATTGTCGGCTTGCTGGTCCGGCCGGCGGCCGTCGCCCTGGCTTTCACCATGTTCGTGGCCATTTTTGCCGTGCATTGGTCCAATGGGCTATTCATGGCCAATGACGGTTACGAGTTCGCCCTGTCACTGTTCGCCGTCAGCATTGCGCTGGTCATCAGCGGCGGCGGCAAGGCATCACTGGACGGTCGCCTGGTCGAA
>SKXY01000071.1 GCA_007128175.1 Wenzhouxiangella sp.
GGCTTGTAATTAAAACACATAACGGTTTGGTGTTTCTGCGGCCGGGCTACCAATTCAAAAGTTCAGCAAGAAACCTGAACCGGTCCGCAGGAAACACTGGTTAGCGGCAATCCATTTGTGATTGAAATTCAGTTATTTACTTATTGTCATTGAGTGATATTTTCAAATATAAAGGTTGTTCAACCAAATCTTCCTCACCCAGCATTTCTCGTATATCTTTTCGAAGTGAATTTATAAGATCATTAAAACTTCCTTTGTTGGTTTCCTCAAATTGTTTTGCACATTCAGAAGCCAGCCTCGATTGCTCTTCATTACCATATAAGTGAATTATTGAAATCGCATCTTCAACAGGCATTGCCTCGTTATGGATGATTCCATCTTTACTTTTATAAACAAGTCTTTTATCAATTCCAGCTCTTACTAATGCCTTATACGCTGTACTTAAAGCTTTAATACGTGCAGATCTTCTTGACTTTTCCGTATCCCGTTTCGATGTGTAATAATGAGTAATCCACCAACCGAATGCAGCTACAGCAACGGTGAAAATAATCTTAATATATTCCATATCATTGTAATTTATGGATTAATAAAGAAAAGTTGTCATTCCTCTTGCCACCTCAAAATTGGATATCCAGAAGTTGTATTCCATACGGTTTCCCAGTCAAAATCTGCCATATTTTCTTGGGCAGAACTACCAGTCATTTGAGTGGTAGTTAACCCGGTAACACCTTCTGTTATGCCTCTACCAATACAATTATCCTGATTTGATGCAACCATGTCACAATAATTTTTTTGAACCTCTTCACCATTTAAGCCGATTAAGCCACCAACATCTACTTGTCCAATCACTTCGCTTACAGACATTGAAGTTGTAACTTTTCCACCATTGCTGTTTAAACCAACGAGGCCACCAACTTCACTATAACCATGAACGGTTCCATGTGAATAAGAGTTTTCAATTGTCCCTCCAGAATTAATTGCAACTAATCCACCAACATTCTCTTCACCATGTACTTCGGCTATTGAATAGGAATTCTTTATTAAACTCCAATTTAGGCCAACTAATCCACCCACAGCTGGTGAATCAGAACTAACTTTACCATTGCTAAAAGAATTTTCAATTGTTCCAAGATTAAATCCCACTAAACCGCCTACTCTAAAAAAACCCGAAGTACTAACATCACAATTTGAAGATGAAAATAAAATTTCACCGTTACGATTCCTCCCCATTAAACCACCCACATTAACTCCATTGGATTTAACAATTCCAGAGACATGTGCATTGTAGACTTTCCCATTTTCACTTTGGCCTATTAACCCTCCTGAATCACTTGATCCATTGACAAATGCATTAGTTAAAATGACATTGTCTATTGTTGCATTATCAATAAACCCAAACAGTCCCATATGAATTTCAGATTCTCTATCAATATATAATTGATCAATTTTAAAATTCCTTCCATCATATGATCCTCTAAATCTAATTATATCATCACCTATTGATTGAAAACCCTTACCATCATTCCATTCCCTGGTTTCATCTGCATTTATGTCATCAATTTGAATAAAGTGTTTATTAGTATAATTAATGATTTCTTGTAATTGGTAAATTGTTGAAATCATATATGGGTATTGTTCTGAACCATTTCCTCCATCAAATGGACTATTATCTAATACGGCTATTGCATTTATGTTTTGATTGATAGTTATTTTTTGTGGATTATCAGTTCCTTCGAGATCGCCTTTCCAGTGAACAAAGTTCCAATCATTTTCGGTTTCAACAGTAATTATCACTTCATCACCATAAACATAGAAATCTTTATTTGGATTTAAATTAATGCTTCCTTCACCTTCAGTATTTACGTCAATTGAGTATTTAATTTCTTCAAACAACGCATTAACGGATGTTTCATCTTGGATTGTGATGGTTTGGGGATTTTCACTACCATCTAAATGACCGCTCCATTCTATAAATTCCCAGCCTTCCGCTGGATTTGCAGTGAGTTGAACTATGGTACCATGAGGATAATCCGTTGTTTTTTGTTGAATAATTTCTTCCTCTACATGTCCTTCCCCTTCTACATTAATAGTTAACGGGTAATCCCTTTTTATAAACTGTGCGGTGATACTCTTATCGGAATCCATCACAATAGAAGCTGGATTTTGATTTCCGGAATGATCCCCCTGCCATCCATTAAAAATCCAATGTTCGTTTGGAGATGCCATTAGTTCAACTTCAGTACCTTCATCATATTCACCGGATGATGGATTAATTGAGCCTGCTTCAGACGGATTTACATTGGTGGTTAAACTATAAATTGGAGTATTCTCTGTGGAACATTGTGTAAATAAAAAAAGAGATAACAGTAAAAATAGTACCGGTAATTTTCTCATTTCTTAACGTAGTTTTGTTTTCTTACCATTATTGACCGCTAACATGCATTTGGCTGATACCCACCACCAGCCACTTTCATTTTATATTAATCGATTTACGCTTTTAGGGCAAATAAAAACAGGTTTTTGTCAGAATAAAATTTATTCGGCACTTGAAA
>SKXY01000037.1 GCA_007128175.1 Wenzhouxiangella sp.
AGCCACTTACGGGTTAAAAGTAGGTGGCTGATTTTTTATTGTGCAAACAAAAGAGCAAACAATTGAATAGATAACCCGGTAACCATTCCTCCATCAAAAACCATTGGCGCCAGAAATTTTAACATTTTATTCCCGGATACAACCCTTCTAAGCGATCATTAGAGGTCTAAAAAAAAGCACCCGCTATTTGCGAGTGCTCTTAGGTTGTTAATGACAATGCGCCTTTGTGCCCCTATTCATCTTCAGTGCGCACTCAATCCTTGATGCAACGGACGCTGAAACCAACATTTTTTAAATAATTAACCTGGCTTATATTGCCGTATCCACTTCCCAGATATCTGCCCCACGAGCTGGTGCTGCTGCTTTCTGTCATGCTCCAGTAAAAACCACTGAGGCCAACATAATGGTAGCTGCCACTTGTCCAGCGATAGCCCCCGGGCAATGCGGCAAACCCAAATTCATCAAACCCATGATTGGATGCATGAGAATTCCAGCGTGGATGCTCTGATGTGTCGCACTCCCCACCCACAGGTGAATCAACTTGCCGGCAAGATTTTAGTGCGTTACCTGCACCTCCTAAGGTGTTAGTATTTGGAACCCCATGTTCATCATTAAGATAACTCAACAAATCGTTCCAGTCGTCATCTGTGGGAACCTGCCACCCGGCAGGGCATAAATCCCTGGCATCAATAACCGAATACCAGTTGTATAAAGCACCATATGCTTCAAGCACCTCCTCATCAGAGTCGAGTCCTGAAATGCTGTTATGCGGATAGACTGCATAGGCACCTTGTGTGATTGATTCCCACGCGGCGTTACTCAAGCCTGCAGGAATATCATCTCCATTCTTGTATTTGGTTACCCGAAGGTTCTCTGCCATCCATTCCTGGTTGCCGATGATCACCGTCGCGTATTCGTTACCATCAATGTCGGTTACTGTACCTGGCTCAACCTGATGATCCACCTGAACCTTCTTTACATCCGAATAATACGGATCGCAAAAACCGGCAATCACCCTGGCCCTGAAATACGTAGTAGTATCGGCAACAAACAGCAAACTGTCGGAAGTGGCACCCGGGATTTCAGCCCAGTCTTCAAGGTTGTGCGATAACTGCCATTTAACGTGTTCTCCAACATAATCAGTGAGCCTGAACACAACCGTATCACTCACATACACAATTGCATCCGATTTAAACACATTTGTTGGTTGTGAGAAGACACCGATGGCAAACAATGACAATGTCAATAAATTTGCGATTAAAATGATCTTGTACTTTTTCATGACCTGCGGGGTTTAAAAAATGATCAATCGCTCAACACTGCTGTGTTGTTGCACCTGTACTTTGATTAAATAAACCCCCTTGGGAAGGGTTGAAAGGTTCAGCTCGTGTAAGAACTGTGTGCCGGTGGCAGGTACATCGGAAGAATACACTTTTTTACCGGCCAGGTCATAAATGGCAATGCTTACGTTTTCGCCTTCAGCCAGTTGGTCCATCTGAAGGTTAAAAACGCCGTGGTTTGGGTTGGGATACACCTTAAACCATCCGGCTTGTTGCAGATCAGGTAAAGATGTCTCATAACAGTCTTCCACGTTGGGCTGGTCAATATGCACATCAATGTACACAATGTTTGACCCTTTGGATTGACTGTGATTTTCTTGTTTTTCAACGGCTTGAATTAGCAGAGGCATGGCAAAAAACAGCGCAAGGAGTAAGGTTTTTTTCATGGTGTTTTGGTTTTGATATGTACATTGATATTTTTAAATTCTTTTGATGAAACAACTCTTTCTAATTTTTGAATATGATTATCCCAACCCTGTCATTCAAAACAGGGCAGGATCAATCCGTTAAATTACATGTAACTGGGAAGGTGTTGGTTAATAAATAATTGATTACTAAAGGTCCGTTATAAATCAAAACGGATTATATTTCACCATTAATCATCATTATTTAAAGCAAACACATAAAAAACCGTAGTAAACATATGTTCAAATATAGAAAGTTATTTTGAACTTTACAAAAAAGCACATACTTTTTTCGTTCTATTTCTTAAATATTTCTTTGTAGTATTATTAACTCATTTCGATCTATGCCACAAAAAACACCAATTTAACACTTTTATTTGCTCATACCTCTGTCTATTTCATCAATTATCTTCGTCTGCTCCTCACACCCAAAGCACCATTCTGTATAAACTCCAGGATCACCACTAATCGGTTCTCCCGTGTTCATTCACATTGACCCATTCCAGCCTTGCAACCTGATCTGAGCCGCAATTTTCACAAATCTGTTTGTAGTTCATATCGTTACACTTCTAATTGGTTTCTTAGTTATTGCCGACAATGTTTCTTTGAGCCTATCCTCAATGTGAAGTTTTTTCACCGTTTCATACTCATTCAGCCGCTCCTGCAGCTCTTTATTATGATGTGCGAGAAACCTGTATCTGCTTTCCAACAAATCATTCCGATGATGAATGAACTTGTTTTGCTCCATGTAGATATGTGGCTCAAGCGCGATCATTAGAGGTCTAAAAAAAAGCACC
>SKXY01000327.1 GCA_007128175.1 Wenzhouxiangella sp.
CACCATTTCAGCGAGCCTTTCGACGAAGGCGAGATCATCACCGACAGCCGCCTGATCGGCCGCTCGGTCTGGAACCGTGAATGGGTCGTCATCATCCCCGGCGGCAGCCTGCTGGCCGATGCCAATGAAGGCCTGGATACGTTCATCAACGGTCTGGAAATCGACGACGGTGATCGTGATGGCCAGGGCGTGTCCGACATTCGCATCTTCTTCAAAACCTATTCCTATTCGGGTAACTAGCCATGACTTCAAATACCCACCGTGGTCGCCACTTGTTCAAGGCTCTCGTGCCGGTGCTCTTCGCCGCCGGCTGGCTTGTCGCCCACGGCTCGATTTCCGAGCCTGATCACATCTTCTATGGCCAGGTCAGCTGGCATGGCGATCCGGTCGAAACCGGCGAGCTGGCCATTCACGTGCCGGACTGGGACGGACCGGTGGCCCTTTACACGCTTGGTTCGGAACAGGCGCTGGGCGATCAGTACGCCTTGCGGGTGCCGATGCACTCCACCGGGCCGCGCATCGAAGGCACGGCGCGGGAAGGCGACGAGGCCAGCATCTACCTGGATGGCGAACTCGTCGCCATGACCGAGGTGGGTGCGCGCGGCACCGCGCAGCGGATGGACCTGGACCCGGAGAACCTGGTTGGCGTGGCCGGCCTGAGGATCGATGACATCACGGTACAGGAGGGTGCCGCCGGGACGACGACCCCGGCGGTGTTCACCGTCGAACTGACCGAGCCGCTGGAAGAGGCGGTGACCTTCAGCTGGAACACCCTGGACGACACCGCCGTTGGCGGGAGTAGCTGTACGGACGGCGTGGATTTCATCAGCGCCTTTGGTAGCGGAGAAATTCTGCCCGGCGATTCCGAAACGCAGCTGGAAGTGACCGTGTGCGGCAACGACGAGCCGCTTGATGACCGGCGCTTTTTGGTCGAAATCTCCGATGCGTCGGATAACGCCCAGATCATCAAGCCGGTCGGGGAAGCCATCATTCTCGATGGCGATACCCTGCCGGAACTCTACATTCACGACATCACCGTTGCCGAACCGCCGGTCGGACAGACCGCCGAGGCCGTCTTCCAGGTCAGTCTCAGCGACGAGTGGCATGAGACGGTCACGGTCGAATGGTCGACTGCCAACGGCAGTGCCGTAGCCGGACTGGATTACGTGGCCGACAACGGCACGATCAGCTTCGCGCCCGGTCAGCAGAGCCGTCAGATTCCGGTCACCGTGCTGGCCAATCCGGCCGCGGTGGACGATCGCGACTTCTTTGTCGAATTGTCCGATCCCGAGCAGGCCAGTCTGGGCAATACCCCGGGCCGGGCGTTGATCGTCGATGCCCTGCAGACCCTGGTTCATGTCGAAACCCTGACCAATGGCATTGGCTTCGATGGCATGACCGACCCGGTCCGGGTGGCCGTGGCCAGCCCCGATGGTGCTCATGTCTACGTGGTCTCGCGTACGGCCGACGAGCTGGTGTTGTTCGGCCGTAATCCGGATTCCGGCCGACTTACACCGATCGAATCGGTGTCGCTGGCCGAGCAGATGGCTGAGATCGGACGCCAGATCGACGGAATCGATGGCTTTTCTGACCTGGCAATCAGTCACGATGGTGGCAGCGTCTACACCGTCTCGGAGAACGACGACGCGATTGCCAGCTGGACCCGCGAGACCGATCCGGATGCCCCCGATCACGGTCAGCTCACCCTGCAGGCGGTCCATTTCAATGGTGAACAGGCGCCCACCGATCCGGCTCCGATTACCGGGCTGGATGCCCCCCGCGCGCTGGCCGTCAGTCCGGATGATGACAATGTCTATGTGGCCGCTGGCGGCGGCGCGGGGCATGTCGTCACATTCTCGCGCGAAAGCGATGGCAGCCTGCGATTCCGCCAGCACCTGGAGCGTGGAGATACCGATCCGGTCGGCAATACCGTGCGGGGCATCGCCAACGCCGCGGCCATTGCCGTTGCGCCGGACGATGACCAGGTTTTCGTGGCTGGTCGTGCCGACAATGCCGTGGCGGTATTCAACCGTAACCTGGCCGATAACGGCCGGATGACGTTCGAGACCCACTACGTCAATGGCGACAGCGGAATCGCCGGCATGGGTAGCCCCAATGCCCTGTCGGTTTCGCCCGATGGCTCGCATCTCTACGTCGCCGGTCATGCCAGCCAGGCGATTGCCATTTTCCGACGCCAGGGCATGCAGCTCGAGTGGATCGACCGGGTCGTTTCCGGCAGTGATGGCGCACAGGGGTTGCGTGACCTGCAGGACCTGGTGGTCAGCCAGGACGGCCGCTTCCTCTATGCGGTCAGCGCCAGCGACGGCAGCGATGATGTCTCCGGCAACCTGGTGGTCTACGCTCGCGAGGATGACGCTTCGGCCGATGAATTCGGTCGCCTGAGCTTCGAGGAGATCAAGCGCAACAACGTGGCCGGCATCAACGGCCTGTGGGGTGCATCGGGCGTGGCAGTCAGTCCCGACCAGGCTCATGTTTACGTGGTTGCCCGTTTCGATCAGGCCATTTCCGTGTTCG
>SKXY01000080.1 GCA_007128175.1 Wenzhouxiangella sp.
CACAGAGGTCACAGAGGTCACAGAGGTAAAGCTAGAAGAACTCTGTTTCTCAAATAACTGCTTTCTCTGTGTTCTCCGCACCTCTGTGGTGAATGCCTTTTGCCGACTATTTCGTGGACAACGCGGCGGTGACGATTTCACCGACATCGGGCGACAGCCCGTCCTTGGCGGCCAGTTTTTCCAGTTCGGCCTTCATCATGCCGCCACGTTTCTCGCCGTAGGCGCGCCAGCGATTGAAGGCGGTGGCCAGGCGGGCAGCCACCTGGGGGTTGAGATCATCTAGTTCGTCCAGCGCCTCACCGACCAGCTGGTAACCGGCGCCATCGGCACGGTGGAAGGCTACGGGATTATGCATGGCGAACACACCAATGACGGCCCGCACCTTGTTGGGGTTGGTCATGCGGAAGGCCGGGTGCTGCTTGAGCTCGGCAATGGTCTCGACGGCACTGCCGTGTGGTCTCATGACCTGTACCGAGAACCACTTGTCCATGACCAGCGCATCGTCTCGGTAGCGTTGCTCGAATGCCTTCAGGGCCTCGTCCGCGCCCTCGTGTCCAGCCAGCACCAGTGCACGCAGCGCGGCCATGCGATCGGTCATGTTGTCGGCCGCCTCGAACTGCCGGCGGGCACGCATGGCACCGCTGTCGAGCCCGGCATAGGCCAGTATTTCCAGGCAGCGGTTGCGCCAGGCGCGCGCGGCGGTGGCTTCGCCAGCCCCCGACCACGGGCCTTGCGGCGCCAACGCATCGACGCAGGCGACAAGGCGGGACTCCAGCGCGCCGGCCAGGTAGGTGCGCAATTCGCTGCGGGCGCGATGAATGGCTTCGACGTCGACCGGGTCACGATCCTGCGCCAGTTCATTCTCCGACGGCAGCGACAACAACTCGGCGGCCAGCGCCGGGTCGATGGTCTTGTCGTCGAGCACGGCCGCCCATGCTCGCTCGAGCAGTTCGACTTCGGCCGGCAGGGTAGAGCCGGTGATGGCCCCGTCGAGCACACGCTCGCTCAACCGTCGCATGGCCTGGTGACGGTTGACCGGGTCCGGGTCGAAGCCGGCCAGCCTGGCCAGTTCCTCCGGGCTCCAGTCGAAAACCAGCTTGACCGGGGCGGAAAAATCCCGAAGCAGCGACGGCACCGCACCTTCCGGCAGGTCGCGGAAACGAAACTCGGACTCGGGCTGATCGAGCACCAGCAGGCGGGTTTCCGGGCCCGGCTTGTCCTCGTCGGCCAGGGTGACGGGCAGGGAGCGATTGTCGCCGTCGAGAAAACCGACCTGCACCGGAATCATCAGCGGGCCGATGCCGCGATTGTCGGGATGGTCGGGCAGCCTCTGGGCCAGCGTCAGCACGGTTTCGTCGCCCTCGCGGCGAAGCGATGCGCGCAGCACGGGTGTGCCGGTCTGACGGTACCAGCGCTCGAACTGGCCAAGATCGCGGCCATTGGCGTCGGCCATGGCGGCAAGAAAATCGTCGCAGGTCACGGCCTGGCCGTCGTGACGTTCGAAGTAGAGGTCCATGCCCTTGCGGAATCCGTCACGGCCGAGCAGGGTCTGGTACATGCGCACCACTTCCGAACCCTTCTCGTAGACGGTGGCGGTGTAGAAGTTATTGATCTCCACGTAGCGCTCCGGGCGTACCGGGTGCGCCATCGGCCCGGCATCTTCCGGGAACTGGCGGGCCTTGAGATTGGCCGCGGTCTGAATGCGCTTGACCCCGCGCGAGCGCAGGTCGGAGGTGAACTCCTGGTCACGGAAGACGGTCAGCCCTTCCTTGAGGGTGAGCTGGAACCAGTCGCGGCAGGTTACCCGGTTGCCGGTCCAGTTGTGGAAGTACTCGTGGCCGATGACCGATTCGATGGCCTCGAAGTCGGCATCCGTGGCCGTGTCCTGGTCGGCGAGCACGTAGCGGGCATTGAAGACGTTGAGGCTCTTGTTCTCCATCGCACCCATGTTGAAATCATGGGTGGCGACGATGTGATAGACATCGAGATCGTACTCCAGGCCGAAACGCTCCTCGTCCCAGGCCATGGACTGCTTGAGGCTGGCCATGGCCCAGTCCAGTTTCGGCAGATTCTCGGGCTCGGACCAGACCTTGAGATCGACCTTGCGCCCCGAGGACGTGGTGAACTCGTCCTCGAGCACGGCCAGCTTGCCGGCCACCACGGCAAACAGATAGCTGGGCTTGGCGAAAGGATCTTCCCACACCGTGTAATGACGACCGCCGTCTAGTTCGCCCGATTCCACGCAGTTGCCGTTGGAAAGCAGCACGGGGAAAGCTTCCCGATCGGCCTCGAGCCGGACACGGAACTTCGCCATCACGTCCGGCCGGTCCGGATACCAGGTGATCTTGCGGAAACCCTCGGCCTCGCACTGGGTCAGCAGCATGTCGCCGGCCGCATAAAGACCCTCCAGGGCGGTATTGGCATCGGGATGGATGTCGACGATGGTTTCGACCACGGCCTCGTCACCCGCCAGATCCAGGGTGAGCGTCTCGCCTTGCACCGTGTACTTGTCGTCCGACAGGTCGCGACCATCGACCTTCACCGCCACGGTCTCGAGGCCGGCACCGTTGAGTACCAGTGGCGCCGCTGCATCGCCACCATCGGGGTTCCGGCTCACCTCGAGCCGGCTGTGGACCCGGGTATCACCACGATCGAGCACGAAATGCAGGTCGGCCTGGGCAACCAGCCAGTCAGGCGAGCGGTAAGCACGGCGTTCGATGGCAGGACTGCGTTCGGGGTGACGTGGTGACATGGGGTGCGTCTCCTTGATGAGTCAAGCCTTACTATATGAGGCCGAATTTCGAGTTTTTCACGCCCCGGAGCCCTCATGCAACTTTGGATCCTGCGTCACGCCAAGGCCCGTTCAGCACTTTCCGACGAATGGGACCAGGACCGTCCCCTGACCGAAACCGGCCGCGACGATGCCGGTCGACTCAATAGCTGGCTGAAAGACTGCGGGCGGGCGCTGCCCGAGCGGGTGCTGGTATCACCGGCGGTACGCACCCGCCAGACCGCCGACAAGGTTCTGAAAGGACTCGACCTGCCGCCGCCGGTTTTTGAAGAACGGCTGTGGGAGGCCAATGACAGCGCACTGGTCGACATTCTTGAGGAAGAAGTCGACGACAACCACGGCCTGATGCTGGTCGGCCACAACCCCGGACTTGAATGGCTGGTTCGCTGGTTGACCAACCAGCGACTGACGCTGGGGCTGCAGCCCGGCGCCCTGGTCATCATCGATCTCGAACTGCCGCCGACAGCCGGCGGCGGTCACATCGAAACCGTCGTTCAGCCCACCGACCTGGTGTAGGCGGCGGCCAGCGCTTCCAGACCGGCCTGGTCCTGGTCGCTGAATCGCCCTTTCAGCGGGCTGTCGATATCAAGTACGCCGATGAGCTGATCTTCCAGGATCAGCGGCACGACGACTTCGGAACGTGAGGCGGGATCGCACGCGATGTGTCCGTCGAAGCAATGGACATCCTCGACCCGCTGGGTCGAGCGGGTGGCCGCCGCGGTGCCGCACACGCCCTTGCCCAGCGGGATGCGGACGCAGGCCGGCCGGCCCTGGAACGGGCCGACGATCAGTTCATCTCCTTCGAGGAAGTAGAAGCCAGCCCAGTTGATATCGGGCAATGCCTCGAAGATCAGGGCACTGAGATTGGCGGCGTTGGCGATACGGTGTCGCTGGCCGGACATCAGGCCTTCGGCCTGTTGTACGAGTTCGGCGTAATTGGTTTCGGGCTGAGACATATCTGGGTTACGGGTTCCTGATTAGCGTTGTATCTCGGCTTTCAACGTTTGGTGGCTCCGAGGCCAGCCTCAAGCGGGAGGATCCGCTTCAGTTCGACGCAGTGGCGAGGCCTTCAGCGAATCCTCCCGCTTGAGGCTGGCGCAAAGTGTTGCGGCCCCGGGGGCGCAGCGCTTACGACTGAGAAGCCCCGTTGATCAGCCAGGATGCAAGAAAGGCAAGTTTGCGGCCTCGGGGCGGACATTTCAATTGGAAGCCGCGGACCTGTCCGTCTGCCACACCGACAAACCAACACAACCCCTCACGCCTGACGCCTCACCCGTCCAAACACAAGAATGCGGTTATTGGCCGGCATGGCGACGTCGGTGACCGGCATCAATCCGGCGGCTGTCGCAAGTCCGGTGATTTCGACGGCGTCTCGCACACCCATGTCGGGGTTACGCGAGCGCAACATCCGGTCGAATTGCCGGTTGCTGTCCGCGGTGTGCACGCCGTTGTCGTGAAACGGGCCGTAGATTATCAATTCGCCGTTGTGGACCAGTCGGTTTGCGGCGCGCTCGATCAGTGCGGGGGTGTGGGACCAGGGCATGATATGCAGGGTGTTGGCGGTGAAGACCACGTCGAAGGTCTCATCGGGCCAGTCGCCGGTCACGTCCAGCACCAGTGGCGCGGGCATTGCTTCGCCCTCCTGCTCGATGCGCGCACGCAACAGTGCAAGATGCTCGGGTATTTCGCTGGCCTGCCAACGGACTCCGGGAAGGTGAGTGGCAAAGTGCACGGCATGCTGACCGGTGCCCGCGCCGATCTCGAGCACCCGGGCCGATGACGACAATCGCTGCTGCAACACCTCAAGTATGGGCTGCTTGTTGCGCTCAGCCGCCGGTGAGGCCGGCAACTCGGTCGCGCACATCTCAGGCAGTCCGGGTCAGTCGGCGGCGCAACCTGGCCAAGGCCGGCGCCAGTGGCTCGCGGCCGGGATGTCGCCCGCCATCGACCTGCTTGCGGCCGGCGATCCAGACCTGATCGACGAGATCGCGCGCCCCGGCGAGCACCAGGGTGTCGAGCTGGTCGTCGGCATCGAGTCCCTCGATCAGGGGATGGCCGCTGTCGAGCACCACCCAGTCGGCCCGACGCCCGACCGCCAGTGTTCCGACCGGCTGATCCAGGGCATCGGCCCCGGCCAGGGCGGCATCTGTCCACAACCGGCGTCCCAGGTGTTCGCCCTCGTCGCAAAGCACGTTGCGCCGGTTGAGCTCAAGGCGCTGTCCCCAGTCCAGCAGGCGCAGCTCGCTGGCCGCGTCGGTGACCAGGTTGGAATCCGAACCGATCGCGTAGCGACCGCCCTGGTCGATGAAACGGCGCACGGGGAACAGACCGTCGCCGAGGTCGGCCTCGGTGGTCGGACACAAGCCAACGACGGCATCACTTCTGGCCATGACGCGAAGCTCTTCGTCGTCGGCATGGGTGGCATGAATCAGGCACCAGCGCCGGTCCAGGTCGACATGTTCAGCGAGCAACTCGATCGGGGTACGGCCACAGTGCTCCCGGCACTCGCTCACCTCGGCCGGTTGTTCGGATATGTGCAGGTGGACCGGACCGGACTCGATGGCCGAAAGCAGTTCAGGCAGATCCGAGACTTCGACAGCGCGCAATGAGTGCGGTGCCACACCGACTCGATGACTGCTTCCGGCAACATGATCGCGGAGTCCGCCGACCAGACCGGACAGTTCATCGAGGGTCATGACGAAGGGGCGCTGGCGATCGGCCGGGGCACGTCGACCGAAACCCGAGTAGCGATACCAGACCGGCAGCAGAGTCAGGGCCATGCCGGATGCATCGGCCGCCTCGAGCAAGCCGGTGGCCGTCTCGACCGGCTCGGCGCCCCCCAGCCTGTGCGGGTAGTGAAATTCGCCGGTGACGGTGTATCCGCCCTCGATGAGTTCCATGAAGGCGAAGGTCGCCAGTGTCCTCAGTTCGTCCGGAGAGAGCAGGCCCACGGCACGATACATCTGTTCGCGCCAGGTCCAGAAACTGTCGGCTCCGACGGCGCGATAGCCGGTCAGGCCGGCGATCAGACGCTGGTGAATGTGAGAGTGAACGTTGACCATGCCGGGGATGACCGGCCCTTGCAATCGGGTGGCGCCGGCCGCTTGCGCATCGGTCTCGATACCGGCGATCATCCCGTCATCGTCGACGGTAATGCGACAGTCACGGGCCCAGCCATCGCCGAGCAGCGCGTGCGGGCAATGAAAGATCGTCGTACTCACCGGGGACGCCATTGAAGCAGGTATTCAACCAGTTCACGCAACCAGGCCTTGAGCGGTGCGGCTTGCGTCTCATCGTAGTGTTCCGGATTGTCCTCGTCCATGTAACAGGACTGGGCAATCTCGAGCTGCAGGGCGTGGACGCCGTTTTCCGGGCGGCCGTAATGACGTGTGATGTAGCCACCCTTGAAACGACCATTCGCCACGTGGCTGAATGCTGATTGTTTTTCCAGCAAGGCCTGTATCCCATCTGACAGGTCCGGGGCACAACTGCGCCCGGCATAGGTACCGAGGTTGAGATCCGGCAGCTTGCCATCGAACAGTCGCGGCACGCGGCTGCGTATGGAATGGGCATCGAGGAGAATCGCGAAACCATGGCATTCGCGAATGGCTGCCAGCGCTCCCGCCAATTGTTCGTGATATGGGCGCCACCAGTTGTCGATTCGATCTCCGATCTCACCGTCATCTGGCGGATCATCCTGATATAGCGGCACGCCGTCGAAGGTTTGGGTGGGCACCAGCCCTGTCGTTGGCCCGCTGTAGAGCGGCTGATCGTCCGCTCCCCGATTGAGGTCGATGACATAACGCGACACGCTCGACCTCAATACCGACACACCCATCTCCGGCGCGAAATCAACCAGGTGGTGTACATGCCAGTCTGTGTCCACCAGGCAGCGACCAGCCTCTCCGAAACGTTCCCGGATGTCATCGGGCACAAAGATTCCCGCGTGGGGAACATCGATCAGCAGGGGCGTGGAACCAGATGTGAATTCGGCAAGCATCGGCAAGGCTCATATTGGCAGGCAGGAATGGGAGATGCAAGCGGGCCCGGCAATACCGGGCCCGCTTGCGATCAATTTCCGCCGCCGGGGCGGGGCTTCGTCAGTCGTCTCCGTTGGGGCAGATGACCGGGGGCGAGACCATTGCGTCATTCAGGTCCATGCCAACGGCAAGGAACGTCGCCTCGGGGCTGCCTGACGAGGTGGTGAAGGTACACGTCCCGGTACGCGGGAAGTCGCCGTTGTCGGCACACTCCGAAAGGCCTACTGCAACCAGCGCAGTCGTCCGGCCGTCTTCGCCTGTCACACCCGGCTGCTGCTGAATCTCCAGGATGCCGGAGCTGGCCTCACATTCTCCACTGAGATCCACGCCGCTGATGGGTTCGCCATTGGCGTTTCTCAGGATCAACAGCACCTGCACTGTACGGATATCCGGCGACGGGTCGTTGTAGCGCGAAGGTTGAATCTCCAGCATGGCCGAACCCGGCGGCACGATGGTCACATCGGCCTCGGCCTCACCCACCTGGAAACGCACAATGGACTCTGCTCCGTCCGGCACCATGCCACTTGTAGTCATCTCCGTGATAACGCAACCGTCGCCATTGGCACCGGTTGCATTGGCCGTAGTCGCTGGCATCGGCTCGCCGTCGAGCGTTCCATTGGCCGGCCCCTCGACAACACCGCCGGATATGGCGACCTGGTTGACCGGAGCACCCAGCCCGTCAGTCAGACACAACTCGATGTTCACCGTGGAGTTGCCCTGCACCTGGGATGGCGTTGCCGACAGCAACAAGGGCGCCGCGCCGGGCAGCCGAATCGAGTTGACATCGGCCACGGTCTTCGTGCCACCGGATTCAACCCGATTGCCTTGCACCCAGACCACGGCCGGGCGTCCAATGGCCTTGATCGGGTAGGTCAACTGCACGGTACCGCGACCATGTTCATTGAGGGTGACACTGCTGTCGATCACGCCCATCTGCGCGCGGCCGACCACCCAGGGAATCACGTGGCCGTCATCGACGATGCTGCCACTCTGATCATTCGGGTTGAACGGTTCGGCAACCCGCAAGGTCTGGTTGTCGATCACCGAATCCACCTGGCGCACGGCTTCATGCTCACGATTGCCAGGCACTGACTTCCCGAACAGGGCGACGGTGTCACCCGGCTCGATGGAATCGTCAACCGCGTTCGGATCATCAAGGAATCCCACTGGAGGTTCGAGCACGCTGAACAGGTCACCGCCTTCGGCCGGATTGCCATCGGCACCGGAGAAGACGAAGTAGGACGGGTTGGTCTGAGTCAGCGGCGCATCGATCTTGCCGAAGTTGACCACGGTACCGGGAAGTACCGGATTGCCGGTCTGGTCAACGCCCTGCGCGGTCACGGTCACCGAGTAGGTGCCGTCCGGATCCGGCGGCACAGTCAGACCTGTCTCGGGATCGGTCTCCAACTCCGAGGAGGTTTCGATGTTGGTGGTGGCACGATTGACCAACAGCGCATTGATCGATGGCTGAACCAGTTCCAGACTGAACAACCTGCCGTCACCCACCTGGATGGTTGTCTCGGCACTCAGCGGATCGGTCATTTCATTGTCGACGTTGTTATCGGCGCGGTCGACCGTGGCGGTGATCGTGTGCGATCCCGTGCGTGTGCCGGAGTTGAGCGCAAAGTTGGCCAGACCGTTGAGCGTGCGAACGCGGATGTCCGTACCCGATACGGTGCCATCGGCACTGGTGCCCACCAGGCGGGCGCCACTGTTCGCCGGCGCGTCGAGCTGCAAACGCACATTGTTATAGGTGTGTCCGTCGCCTTCCGGGTCGGGAACCGGATTGCCGCCGGAGTCACGCACATCAACCGACAGCGACTTGCTGGTGGAACCACCAGAACCCTGGATGTAGACCGGGTCCGGAGAAACCCCGAAGTCGAGCTGAGCCGGCAGGAAGTCGGCGGAGTGGTCGATGATGTCGATCGTCACTTCGGCGGAATAGACCTGGTCATCGCTTTCGTCGATGTCAAACGCTGTCGCGGACAGCGTGGCCGTTCCCGGCGAATCCTGACTGTGAACGAACAGGGTGCCCTGGCCGCCCTGAACCAGCACCGGACCGGTACCCCACAACATGTTGAAACCGGCGAATTCGAATTCCGGATCCTCCAGGGTGGAGAACAACGCACTGCTGTTCGGTGTGATCGTCACCTGAGCGGTATGCCGGTCGTCCTCGTCAAGTCGAACGATGCCCGGCTCGCCATCTGGCCCGAGGTAGCGGATGCGATACTCGGCAACATAAGGCGACCCCATGAAACTGGAAGCCCCTGCCTTGTTGGCAGGAATCGAAGTCGGCCCCTCGATCGAGAGTCGTGCGGCACCATCGCTGGCCTCGATCACCGTAAGCGTCATGTTGGTCGAGGTCTGGGCACCACTGGGTGCCTGGCCGGATGCGGTCAGGGTCACCTCACCCTGGTTGGAACCCGACACGAACCAGAAGCTGGCCCTGCCGCCACTGGTTGGCGAAGTGGCCTGACCGCCAGTTGCCTCGGGGTCATCAATCGGGGCCACCACGCCGCGCCCCGAACTGCTTGACGACAACGTTACTTCGGTGCCATCGGGCACCGGACGATTGTTCGCTCCCTGGAACTGCACATTGACCTGAACGGTGTAGTCCATCGCCGGGTTGGGCCGAAAGAACTGACCCTTGGCTGGAACGGAGGTGGTTTCGGCACTGATGCTCATCGAGGCGCTGCCGCCCTCTCCGAATGAATCCGACGAGCTGCCACCGCATGCCGCCAGCGCAGATGCCGCGGCCAGGATAAGGAATGTGCGGAATGCTTTCATGGATCGTGTTCCCGATTGATTGCTGTTATATGGCATGGCTATGCTTCGCTCCGGTCCAGGGCGGTCAGTCGACCGCCACGCGATCGTCGAGAATCTGCGGAGTGACGAAGATCAGCAACTCCCGTTTTTCGTCCTGAGTGCTGCGCTGACGGAAAAGGCGCCCGATTCCCGGCACATCCCCCAGTACCGGTACCTTGGTCGCCGTGAAATTACGCTCTTCCTGGTAGATGCCGCCAAGCACCACGGTCTGACC
>SKXY01000265.1 GCA_007128175.1 Wenzhouxiangella sp.
TGATGCAGTGGCAAACCAGATTGCTGCGGGTGAGGTCATTCAGCGGCCGGCATCAGCGGTAAAAGAATTACTTGAGAACGCCATTGATGCTGAAGCAACCCAAATACAGCTAATCATAAAAGATGCCGGCAAAACCTTGATCCAGGTTGTTGACGATGGTGTTGGGATGACGGATACGGATGCCCGTTTATGTTTTGAACGTCATGCCACATCGAAAATCCAGCAGGCCAGTGATCTTTTTGCGATACGCACCATGGGTTTTCGCGGCGAAGCACTGGCGTCGATAGCCGCCATTGCAAAAGTGGAACTAAAAACCCGCAGGGCCGACGACGAGATTGGCACACAAATTATTATTGAGGCAGCACGCGTAGAGTCACAAACTCCTTGTAACTGCCCCAAGGGAACATCTGTGTCCGTAAAAAACCTTTTCTTCAATACACCGGCCCGGCGCAACTTCCTGAAATCTGATAATGTGGAAAAACGCCATATTCTCAATGAATTTCAACGTCTTGCCATCGTCCATCCTGAAATCTCCTTTCACTATTATCAGAATAACCAGTTAACCCATCAGCTTGGTAAAAGCAATCTCAAACAACGCATCGCCCATTTGTTTGGCAGCAATTACAACCAACGGCTCATAGCAGTTAACGAAGAAACACAGTTGGTGAAAATATCGGGATTCATCAGCAAACCTGAGTTTGCAAAGAAAGTAAGGGGCGAGCAGTTTTTTTACGTTAACAACCGCTATATTCGTTCACCTTACCTTAACCATGCCGTTGAACAGGCGTTTGATGAACTCATACCGGACGATGCATTTCCTGGTTTTTTTCTTTTCCTGGAAACACCTCCCGAACAAATTGACGTGAATGTGCATCCCACAAAAACAGAGATCAAATTCCAGGATGACAGGTATATTTATCAGATTGTCAGATCTGCAGTGAAAAGAGCACTTGGCAGCTTTAACATCACCCCTACTCTTGACTTTGAGCGTGAAAGCGCGTTCGACAGCGTAAAAGGCGATAAAAATTACATGCCTAAACCACCGGGTATTACCATAAATCCCGATTACAATCCTTTCACTCAAAAAAGCAGTACAGGACAGCAGAGCCAGCAAAACCTCACTAGCCGGATCAACCCGAAGCAATGGGAGCAATTATTTCCGAGTAATGACGACATCCCCATTCCAAAGGATGATGAAGAGGGAAAACAAGTAATCATCCCTACCGACTGGAGCACAGCAGAAGACGCAAATGGTGAAAAGAAATTTTTACAACTACACAACCGCTATATTCTAACACCTATCAAATCAGGCTTAATGGTGATCGATCAGCAGCGCGCGCACGAAAAAATCCTGTTTGAAAAATACAAAATGATGCTTGATAACAGCGCTGTGGCCTCTCAGCAGCTGTTGTTTCCGGAGAACATCAGGCTCAACGAAAACGAATCTGATGTTCTTAAAGAAATAATTGAAGAAATTAGACACTTAGGTTTTGGAATCAATGAGTTATCAAAAAACACTTTTGTTATTGACGCCATCCCTGTTGACCTGATGGAGGATTACGTGCTGCAGGACATAATTGAAGGTATCATAGAACAAGTCCAGAAAAACCGCTTGGATTTAAAACACGATTTGCGGGTCAATGTGTTGCGGTCGATGGCCAAAAAGCTTGCTGTAAAACATGGAAAAGCCCTGAGCAAAGAGGAGATGACTGCCCTTGCCGACAGTTTGTTTGCGTGCGAAATGCCCCAGCAGTCACCGGCTGGTAAGCTGGTATTCAGTATAATTTCAGATGACGAACTATCGGCAAAGTTTAAGTAACAGAATAATCGTATTTTTGCCTTTTCTTAATAACAGAATCTGACAATGGATAAACAATCCATGATTATGCCGGTTTATCCATAAAAGAATTACATCATGATGCAATACAGACCCACAGGCTTTAATTTCATGCCCGTTGTTGTAAAAAACCTTTTGATTATTAATGGTTTATTTTTTCTAGCTACCATTTCTCTTGGAGCGGCCTTCCAGGTAAACCTCATAAAAACCCTGGGTTTACATATGCCCGGATCGCCCGATTTTGAACCCTATCAGCTTGTAAGCCACATGTTTATGCATGCCAACTTTTCGCACATCTTTTTCAATATGTTTGCCCTGTGGATGTTTGGAACGGCCATTGAAAACCTGATGGGGTCGAAAAGGTTTCTCACATATTATCTAATTACAGGTTTTGGCGCTGCCTTTCTTCATTTGGGAGTCAGTTACCTGGAAGCGCTAAGCCTCAGATCAGAACTACTTGCTGCAGGCTACACGGCTGCCGACTTAAAGCATTACATCCAAACAGGCAGTTACCGTATGATCTCTGGTGTCTCTGAAAGTACCATGATCGCATATTTAAGCAAGTATTATATTCCTACAGTTGGAGCCTCAGGCGCTGTATTCGGCATCCTGCTGGCATTTGGCATGTTTTTCCCAAACAGCTACATCTACCTGTTTTTTGCCATTCCCATCAAGGCAAAA
>SKXY01000220.1 GCA_007128175.1 Wenzhouxiangella sp.
CGCTGGTTGCACAACTGAATGAAGTGCGCACCCTTGAGCGCCGACTCGGAAAACAGGATGCCATTGTTGGCCACGATGCCGACCTTGTAGCCGTGGATGGTGGCAAAGCCGGTGATCAGCGTGGTGCCGTAGCGTGCCTTAAATTCGGAAAATTCACTGCCGTCGACGATGCGGGCGATGATTTCGCGCACCTCGAACGGGTATCGGGTGTCGTCGGGCAGGATGCCGTACAGGTCCTCGGCGGGGTAGGCCGGCTCCTCGAAGGCATCGGCCGGTTCGATCGCCGGGCGCGGACGGTTCAGATCGGCAATCAGGTCGCGGGCGATGGCCAGTGCATGCGTGTCGTTTTCGGCAAAGTGGTCGGCCACGCCGGAAAGCCGGGTATGGACATCGGCGCCGCCCAGAGTCTCGGCGTCGACTTCCTCGCCGGTGGCGGCCTTGACCAGCGGCGGGCCGCCGAGAAAGATCGTGCCCTGTTCCTTGACGATGACGGCCTCGTCGCACATCGCCGGCACGTAGGCGCCGCCGGCGGTGCACGAGCCCATCACCACGGCGATCTGCGGGATGTTTTTGGCCGACAGACGGGCCTGGTTGTAGAAGATGCGACCAAAATGGTCCCGGTCGGGAAACACCTCGTCCTGCAGCGGCAGAAAGGCACCGCCGGAATCGACCAGGTAGATGCAGGGCAGGTTGTTTTCCAGCGCAATTTCCTGTGCGCGCAGGTGCTTCTTGACCGTGATGGGATAATAGGTGCCACCCTTCACGGTCGCATCATTGGCCACCACCATGCACTCGGTGCCAGCCACCCGGCCGATGCCGGCAATGACGCCGGCGCCGGGCGCGGCATCGTCGTACATGCCGTTGGCCGCCAGCGGCGCGACCTCGAGGAAGGGGCTGCCCGGATCCAGCAGGGTGCGCACGCGCTCCCGGGGCAGGAGCTTGCCGCGGTCGAGATGCTTCTGGCGCGATCGTTCCGGTCCACCCAGGGCAGTCTGCTCGAGTTTTTCACGCAACTGTTCGGCCAGGCCGCGGTGGTGCCGGTCGCGGGCGACGAAGTCCGAATCCTTGCGGTTGATATGCGTGTCCAGACGGGGCATTCCCCTCTCCCGATGGTCAAACGAAAACATTGTAGCCGACAGCGGCTCGCGAGGCGGTGGTCAGTGGACGGACGGCGCCGTCGGGGTAGAAGTGGTCTGCCCACCGTCTCCCGTCTCCCGTCTTCCCTCTTCCCACCCCCATTATTGTTGCCACGCCCGTTGTGAACCGGTTACAATTGCGGGCTTGATGAATTCCGGCGGCTGGGGCTTTTGCATAAAACCCTGCCTGCAGGCCGATCCGAGGCCCTGTTCAGGGGGTTTTCTGGAAAAGCCCGGTCGCCCCAACACTGGATTATGTGGAGTATTTGAAACAATGACTCTGAGTGCAGAACAGAAGAGCGAAGTAGTCAAGGAGTACCAGCTCTCTGAGGGTGATACGGGTTCCCCGGAAGTTCAGGTTGCGTTGCTGACCGCGCGCATCCAGGACATGACCGGGCACTTCGACAAGCACAAGAAGGACCATCACTCCCGCAGAGGCCTGCTCAAGCTGGTCAATCAGCGTCGTTCGCTGCTCGATTACGTCAAGAAGAAGGACGTGCAGCGCTATCGCGATCTGATTCAGCGCCTTGGCCTGCGTCGCTGATCGAGATTCTCGAGACGATCACGGAAATGAACACCCCGGCGGCACAATGCGCTGCGCCGGGGTGTTTTGTATTGCAATTCGGCAAAGTGGAGTGAAGTAGTGAAGAAGTTTACGAAGACATTCAAGTTCGGCGAGCAGGACGTTACGCTCGAGACCGGACACGTTGCCCGTCAGGCTGACGGTGCGGTTCTGGTGACCATGAACGATACGGTGGTGCTGGTCACTGCCGTGGCCCGCAAGGAAGCCAAGCCGGGCCAGGCGTTTTTCCCGCTGACGGTCAACTACCAGGAAAAATTCTATTCCGCTGGCAAGATTCCCGGTGGTTTCTTCAAGCGCGAAGGGCGTCCGACCGAAAAGGAAACCCTGACCTCGCGCCTGATCGATCGCCCGATTCGTCCGCTGTTTCCCAAGGGCTTCATGAACGAGACGCAGGTTATCGCCACGGTGATGTCGTCCAACCCTGAAGTCGACGGCGATATCCCCGCGCTGATCGGCGCCTCTGCCTCGCTGATGCTGGCCGGCGTGCCGTTCCAGGGCCCGATCGGGGCCGCCCGGGTCGGCTTCATCGACGGCAACTACGTGGTCAACCCCAGCCAGACCCAGCTCGAGGATTCGAAACTGGACCTGGTCGTTGCCGGTACGTCCGATGCCGTGCTGATGGTTGAATCCGAAGCCGATCTGCTGACCGAAGAGCAGATGCTGGGTGCCGTGACCTACGGCCACGAGCAGATGCAGGTGGCGATCAAGGCGATCGCAGAACTGGTCGCCGAGGCGGGCAAGCCGAAATGGGACTGGCAGGCACCGGAGAAGCCGGCCGGTCTGGATCAGAAAGTGTCC
>SKXY01000042.1 GCA_007128175.1 Wenzhouxiangella sp.
AAGATGGTCACTGATGTCAGCGTCTACAACGAGGTTTTCCACTCCGCTTCCAAATGGTCCGGCATACTTTTGCATGAATGCCTGGAAAAGGTTGTCAGCCGCTGTCAGCAGGCTTACCAGGTCAGCGGCCTCGATCTTCAGGCCGGCTTTGCCCAAAAGGACATCAAGGTCCTTGGCCATCCTGATGAAATCCTTCTTTTGTTTCAGCACCTGCTGGAAAACGCCTTTGAGGCCCTGGACCCGGCCAGGCCGGTGATAAGCATCCAGACCTCCAGGGACCCGGGCACCTCCAGGTTCGTTCTGGTGGAGATTTTTAACACCGGCAGGCTTGCCAGTGCCGGGGACACTCAAAACCTGTTCACTCCTTTCTACTCCACCCGGGCCATGGGCACCGGCATGGGCCTGCCCATAGCCAGGGCCGTTGTCCAGAAGATAAAAGGCCGAGTAAGCCTTGCCTCCGTACCCGACGGGGTGGTGTGCATGGTTACCCTGCCCAGGGCGGACAGCAGCTAGTCCCCGCAATCCCCGGGACATTCCCCGTTTTCTGAATTATTTTCCGCTTCTACTCATCAGCCCCTGGACCTCATGCCAGGGCCTTTTTACCAGCCCCCCAAAGACTTGCCTGGACAGCTCCGCGGTTGTATACCCCCAGACGTGATGGGCGACAGTTTGCAAACTAAGGGACAGCACTCAAGCCGGGAAGGATGCCTGTTCATTTCCGGATGGGCCGGATACCGGGTCCTGTTTCCCGGGCTTTCAGAACTGGCCGGATTTATTCTTCCCGGAGAAAACAAACCCGGCCTCGGCCTTAAATCCGCCCTGGAGCAGGAATGGAACACAGTTGCCGCCTGGTCTCTGGGGGCCCACCTCTGCCTGAGACATATGCAGCAAATCAGGGCGCAAAAAATGGTTCTGGCCGCTCCCTTTCTGGATTTCTGCTCGGTCACTCCCAGGGAAAGGGTCCTGGCCATGTTCTCCTCCCTGAACCGAAGCCCAAAGACGACAGTCCGCTGGTTCTGGAGACTGTGCGGAATAAAAAACCCTCCAGCAGTACCCGTAAACGACGTTCAGGGGCTCAGGAAAGGACTTGAACTGCTCATGAAGTCAACCGTCAGCCCGCGGTCTTTGCCCGCGGACATTCCCGTGACCATTATTCAGGGCCGGGAAGACAAAATAGTTCCGGCCCGGACCGCCCAAAATATCCTGGAATACCTGCCCCAGGCCCGGCTGATCTTTCTGCCCTGCGGACACTTCATCCCGGAAAAGGAACTGATCAGGGCCATTGATGAATAGCCGGACCAGAAACCCCTTTGCCCGCTCAGTAAAGAGCTACAGGCAGGCCGCCCTGGTCCAGCGCAAAGTGGCAGCCAGGTGCTGTTCCCTGGTTCCCGGGAAAAAATTTCCGAGGGTGCTGGAAATTGGGGCCGGAGGAGGACTGCTTACCGGGTTCTGCCTTGAGAGACTGCAAAACATTGACCTGTACGTAGCCCTGGACGTTTCCAGGGAAATGCTCAGCCTTGTTCCCGGTCGTAAGGCCGTACTCATCCAGGCTGACGGGGAAGAAGCCCCCTTCAGAAGCAAAACCTTTGATCTTATTCTCAGTTCCTCGGCCATGCAGTGGTATTCCCGCGGCCTGACTTCTATCCCGAAGAATTTGAATCTGCTGAAAAAAGGAGGCTTTTTTTCCCTGGCCTATTTTGTCCGGGGCACCTTCAGGGAAATGGAGCGTATCTCCTCCATGACCGGATTCGGTTCCCTTCATCTCATGGCCCGGGCCCGGGAACATGTCCAGGCCTTCCAGGACCGGGGACTCAGGCCCCAATGGGAAATTATCGAACATACCCTGCGCTTCAAGTCAGTTTCAGACTTTCTCAAATCCCACAAGCAGACCGGGGCGACATATACCAGCTCCGGGGCCAGGTTCGGGAAAAAGGCCTATTATAACTTCTGCCGGACATATGAGAAGATATACGGGGACAGGCAAGGAATCCCGGTCAGCTACAGGGTTCTGCACCTGTGGGGAAGCAGGTAGGCATGTTCTGATTGCGCTCTGATCATCCTGGCTCCAGCCCCAGATCCCTGATCATTTTCAGGTCTTCATCCATGGACCGTCCTTTCCTGGTCAGATAATTTCCGGTCATGATCCCGCTGGCCCCGGCCATGAACACGAGAGGATGAAGCTCCGCCAGGTTTTCCATGCGTCCCCCGCAGATAATTATCTCTTTGTCCGCAAGGATATAGCGCATCAGACAGATTATCTTCAGACATCTCAGGGGCGTCAGCCCGGCCATGTTTTCCAGGGGAGTCCCGGGGATGGGCACCAGAAAATTAACCGGAACCGCGTCCACATCCAGCTCCCTGAGAGTCAGGGCCAGCTCTATAACCTGGGCGTCGGTCTCCCCGATCCCGAACACCCCGCCGCTGCACACCGAAAGCCCGGCCCGCCTGGCAGCCCTGACCGTCTCCATCCGCTGTTCAATGCCGTGGGTTGTACAGATGCCCGGGAAAAAACCGG
>SKXY01000102.1 GCA_007128175.1 Wenzhouxiangella sp.
ATTTCTTTCTCGATCCACTCCACGGCGTACTCCGGGAAGATCGGTGCCGCTCGGAGGCTGGAAGAGTGGTTTCCCACGATAAGCGCACCCGGCTCGATGAAAACCGTCATGTTTTCGAGGGTCCGCTGCAGAGCGAGAGCCCGCTTGATTATGACCGGTTGCTCCGGATTTTCACGATACACTTCCGTGTAGAATCTGGCACGTTCGAGGCAGATCGCGGGCCGGGCTTGCAGGACTCGATCCCGCAGCATCTGTATTCGATCCGTATATTCTCCGCCGTGTACGGGTGCGTCCATACCTGTCCTCCTGATACTTCAAGGTTATCAGGGTTTTATATGAAAGTCAATTATTTTCATACGAAACACACGGTGCTGCCGCTCCTCGTACCCAGTCGTACCTACTCGTGCCCCGTCCTACCTCCTCGTGCCCCTCGCGAGCCGTCGTGCGTAAAAACACACCCTCTCCCGTTTTCTCAAAGTTCCACCATGAGCGCGACCCCCAGGTGACCCAGGTAATCGGAGTACTCGTACCAGATCTCCCGGGAGTAATCGGGGGTGCCGCGGTAACGATCATTGCTGAGGCGCGACAGGAGACTGCCGGTGGCCTGAACGGAGAAGCGGTCCGTCGCGGCCAACGTCAGGTCCAGGACGACGCCGCCGTACGTGACGCTCTCCTCCCGACTGAAGCGGTTGTCACCGCCGGCGTACACCGTCCCATCCGCCCGGCGGTTCTCCATGTCCCACAGTTCATAGTCGACCGTAGTTGTCCGTACACCCGGGCGGACGCTGAACCGTCGGTCCCGGAAGAAACGGTACCCCGCATCAAGGGAAAACGCGCGGTTGAGCCGCGGCCGCGCGGTGAAATACTCCTCATCGGTGACGTCATCCGCTACGAACTCATAACTGCGCCGAGGGCCGGAAACTCCCCGGTCACCCAGGGGAAAACTCCCCTGGACACCCAGCTCCAGTCCGAAAGGAAAACGCAGGACCGCGGGGAATACCGCCTGGAAACCGCTTATCTCGTCGTCGCTCGTGCGGAGCCACTCCACGCCGGACCCCAGGGCAAGGCGCGGGGCAATACGGGTTCGTCCCTCCGGACCTGATACGCCCCGGACGCCCCCGATACCGCCTGCACTGCGGGAGATCCATTCCGCCGGAGGCGCCTCCTCCGCGAGCAGGCGCGGCGGAGTGCCTGCCAGGCGGATCATCACGCCCAGATCGACACCGGCCACCGGCGGTGCCTCGCCGCGGGCATCGACGCCGATCTGGTTGTTCAGTCCGAAAGCGTAATCGGTGCCCGCCACGGGGGCAGGCATCATGAGATGCCCCCGCGCAAATGCCGTCGCGGCAGTCCCGGGAAAGGACTGCTCCACCGTCACGCGGGGTATCACCATGAGCCCGCCGCTTTCCACTTCATCGAAGCTGCCGGCGCCGTCCGTCTCGAGACGAGCATTGTACAACCCGGCACCGACCCCGAGTCCGGGTTTTATAAACCAGCGATCGGTGAGCGCCAGCCGCCGGCCCAGCGTGAAGACCAGTCCCAGCGGCGTCGTACGCATCTCCAGCGTACCCTCGATCTCCTCGGGCGGTTCTCCGCCCGCGTCTTCCCTGTGGTAGAGCCACCGGGAAGCAAGCACTCCCTCGGTTGAACCCAACCACATTTCCAGACCGAAAAACAAACCGGTTTTGCGGGCAAGCTCCAGGCCGGCACTTATAGAGATCTGTTTCGGGACCTCCCTGGCGTAGGCCGATCCCACGAGCGTCGAAGCGCCGGCGGACCCGTACAGGGAGACCCCCCATCTCGATCGAGTCTCCTCCATATACGCCCGGAACGTCCGCAACCCCGGTGTCGCGGCGGTCACCGTGGCCTCGTCGCCGCCCCAGGCGTACCCAACACCCAGGTTCAACGTCAACGCGGTGCTGCGGGAGATCGACCCGGAGAAGGGGATTTCGAGATCGTTTTCGTCGCTGTCGGTTCCGCGAAGCGTCACGTCGTACTCCGTCTCTCCTGGAAAAAGCACCATCCAGCCGAGCGTGCCGTACAGGAGAAATCGCCGGATCGTCACCTCCAGGGGTAACTCAAATCCCAGAGATCCAACCCAGAATCCGTCGCCGTACTCGTAATCGTCGTTGTATATAGCACCCACCTCGTCGTAGGTACCTACCAGGTCGCCGTCGATCTCCGCCGCAACAAGCCGCAGATCCCGCTCTATACCGAGCCGTACGGTCGGAATCACCGTGAGCCAGTCGGCCACGCGGAACCGCCACCCGTACCCGGCAAAGACGCGACGGAACTCAAACGGCTCAAAAGAGAGCGGCAGATCCACGTATTCCTCGGAAAACCGGTAGGGGTTGTTTCCGTCCGGCCCTTCCGAAAATCGGGCGATCTCGCCGGACACCTCGTACCCGAGCGTCGCGCTGTGAGTTGAGCCCCAGTCGTACCGGAACTGCAAACCCCAAGTACCGACCAGATAGCCCCCTTCCGGGAGAAACTCGCTACCGAAGC
>SKXY01000325.1 GCA_007128175.1 Wenzhouxiangella sp.
TCTTCGGGCAGTAGAATCATGGAGTGGTTGATCTCGAACGAGACCGTGCCGCCGCGCGGGTTCGAGGGCGGCTGCTCGGCATCGTAGCTGCGTACCGCGCGGATCTCGATGTTCTCGGGGAAGGCGCGTGCCCATTCCAGCCAGCTTCGATCCGGGTCAAACTCGTTGATGCCCAGGTCGGAGCGGTGCTGGCGCGGAAACGAGAAGGCCGGGTGGTCGCCCAGGTAAAGGTCGGTCACGTCGACGACCGCGTTGCCGTCACGTTCCATGGCGATGGGAAAGGCGGCCAGCACCGGGGCGAAGTTGGAGTTGGCCACCGCCAGCGCCAGCGGGGTGTCCGCGTCGGCCGTGTTGGCGTGGGTACGGCTACGCAACACGATGCGATTGCCGCGCCGTTCCCAGTAGACCACCATGTTGGACGTCATGCGATCGCCGCCGCCGCGCGCGGCCAGCCCTTCCTGGGCTTTCGCGTAGCGGCTCATCACCACCATGTCGCGCCCGAGCATCTGCTCGGGAATCTCGAAGGCGATGCGCTCGTCCTCGAGCAAATGGACGGTGAACAGGCCGTCGCGGGAATCCGCACCGCGCAGGTCACGGTTCGAGATTTCGCCAGCCAGCACGCTGGCCGGACAGGCGAGGGCAAGGATCAGCAGCAGACGGAAGGTGGGCGTGAGAAACGAGGTGCGGGCAGGTCGATGCATGGGCAGGGTCTGGATCTGAAACAGCGGCCACTATAACCTGGCCGGGTTCACGGGCGTGCCCGCAGGGATTTCCACTTGGGGCTCACGGGTTCAGTACCTGTAGCAAAGCCTCCCAGTCGTTGCGTTCGGTCACGGTGATGACATGACCCGGAATCAGCGGTTGGTCCATGCCGAGGGCGTTGTTGGCGATGAGTTCTTGCACGCTCATGCCGTGGTCGCGGGCAATCGACCAGAGTGTGTCGCCGGGCTGGATCCTGTATTGATGAGGCGGCAGTGTCTTTTGACCTGGCGGGATGCGGATGAGTTGACCGGCGCGCAGGCGCGCACCTTCGGCAAGACCATTGGTGCGCCGAATGGCGCCGGCCGGCACTGAATAACGCTGAGAAAGCACCCACAGGTTGTCACCGGGGCGGACGCGGTGGTGGAAATGGCGCTCGGGTAGCAGCTCGTCGCGCAGCGCTTCCAGTTCCCGGGCCTTGGCTTGGATATCGGTGGTCAGGCTGGCGGGGATCGCCTCCGGCTGATCAAGTATTCGGCGCACACGTTGCACCGATTCCGCCGGTACGAGCAGGCGTTGCGGCCCCTGCCGGGGCGTGGTTGGCCCGCGCAGTCCGGCGTTGAGTTCAAGCAGCGTTTGTGTCTCGAGCTCGGCTGCCGCGGCGACCACCGCCAGATCCACCGGCCGATCGAGCTCGAGGACGCCGAAGCCCGGTTGCATGGCGACATGAGGCAATTCGAGGTCGAAGTCCGCAGGGCGCGAAAACAGGCAGGCCAGGCCCATCAGGCGGGCATGGTGAGCCCGGGTCTCGCCCGGCAGGGAGGCGTAAACTCGCTGCCTGGCATCGACCGAGTGCGGGTGTCGCTGGAGCAGACGACGCACCCGGGTCGGCCCCGCATTGTAGGCCTGGATCGCCAGGTGCCAGTCTTCGTCAAGCCGTCGATGAAGGTCCTCGAGATAGTCGAGTGCCGCCGGCGTGGCGGCCAGCATGTCCCGGCGCCCGTCGTACTCGTCGTTGACGGCCAGGCCCTTGTGATGTGCGGTGGTCTGTAGCAACTGCCAGCTTCCGGCGGCCTCTCGACGCGACTGCGCGAAAGCATTGAAGCCGCTCTCGACAATGGGCAACAGGGCCAGTTCGCCGGGCAGGTCTCTGTTGACGACTTCAGCGACCAGGTAGGCAATCCAGGGTTCTGCGCGCCTGAAAACGGTTCGCAATGCTGCGGCATCGCCGGATTGTTCGTGAAGCGCGTCATGATGTGGCGCTCCGGGCGCACATTGAGCCAATTCGAATCGAGCAGTCAGAACCGACCAGGCGTCGGCCGGAGCATCGTAGTCCGGAACTGACGGAGCCATGCCAGCCAGCATCGACAGTGCGGCTGCCACGCCCATGCATGAGTTCATTCCTGGAATCCTCCCTTTCAGGCTGGCGCTAACCCCCCTCCCCGTACTCCGATTCTGCACCACCGAGCAACCGACTTCCAGTGCGCGAGGACAGTAATCCGGAGGCTATGCTCGCACAATCGAGCGGTATACTTGCGGCATCATGATATTCGCTGCCCGTTTCCTGATCCCCTGCCTGTTGCTGTGGTCGACCCTGCCGGTGGTCGCGGGGGTGATCGAGTGTGACGACCTGTCGCAGTTGGCCGCGGAGATTCACGACATGCGCGACGAGGATGCGAGCGAAGGGGTCGCAAGAGGCGAGGCATTGCTCGAGACGCTTTATCGCGGTGACCTCGACTGTGCGGAGGGCGAGATGCTGGTACTGCGGGCCCTGGCGTCTAACCTGCACATTCTGGGACGTCCCCATGAAGGCCTGGTGCACATGCGGCGGGCGCTGCAGTTGCTCGACGACTTGCCAGGCGTGCCACAGGAGAAACGTGCCGAGGTGCATCTGACCACTGGGGTATTGCACTGGGAACTGGAAGCACACGACGAGGCAATCAGTCATTACCTGGCATCGAAGCAAGCCAGCCAGGCAGCCGGTGACATGATCGCTGTGGCGCGGGCGGCGGGCAATATCGGTAACCTTTACAACACCACGGGTAATTTTGAGCGGGCGCGCGAGTATCACGAGCGGGCACTGGTCGGATTCGAGCAGGAGCAGTGGCAGCTGGGCGTGGCAGGCACGCTGGTTAACCTGGCGGCGCTGGCCGGTCGCAAGGCGCGCCATCACGAGGCTGCCGGCGATCTGGAAGCTGCATCGAAAGAGTACACGAGGATGCTCGAGGATGGTCGTGGTGCGCTGGCCTTGTTTGAGGTGAAGAATAATGACCGCGGAATTGCACACGCCAGAACCAACATTGCCGAAGCGTTGTCCGGTCTGGGGCGCGCCGGGGAGGCATTGGACTACCAGCAGGCCGCACTGGAATTGCAGCGTGAGGTTGGCGATGTCGGTGGCGAGATCCAGTCACTGCTGAGCATGTCACGGATCGAGCAGTCCCTGGGCCGCCTGGACGAAGCTGCCGAATGGCTCAATGCGGCGCTTGACCTGACACCCGAGAACAATCTTGCGCGGCGCCACGATGTGGTCGGGCAACTGGCCGGCCTGAAAGAGGAACGTGGAGACTACCGGGCCGCGCTGGAATACCAGAAGGCGCTCAACTCGCTGCGCCGCAGGATTGCAGACAACCAGATGGCGGCTCGGGTCGAGGAGGTGCGACTGGCGCTGGAAGCCGAACAGCGCGATCAGGAACTGGCGTTGTTGCGGCGCGAGGCCGAGATCGCCGGTCTCAGGCTGGAGCGCCAGCGCACCACCAGCCTGGTCACGGCACTGCTGGCAATTTTGCTGTTGATCCTGCTGGCCCTCGTGTTCACGCTTTACCGTGGTCGCGTGCAGCGGTCGCGGCAACTCGAGCGGGTGGCGCGGACTGATCCTTTGACAAACCTGTCCAACCGTCGCGCCATGATGGAGCGGCTGGAAACTGCTCACCGGTCGAGTCGTACTGCAGATGACGCGCACAGCATCATCCTGGCTGACATCGACGACTTCAAGCGGATCAACGATCGCTACGGCCATGCCGTGGGCGACGAGGTGCTGCGCCATATTGCCGGTCTGCTCGAAGATGCGGTTCGCGGGCGGGACGTGGTCGCCCGCTGGGGGGGCGAGGAATTTCTGCTGCTGTTGCAATACACCGACCTTGCCGGTGGCGACGCGGTGGCCGCAAATCTGATCGAGCTGGTGGCTACGCATCCGGCGCCGACCACTGCCGGAGAACTCTCTATAACCATGACTGCCGGCGTGGCTGAGCTGAGCGCTGAAGTGCCGGTTGACGAGACCATCCGCCACGCCGATGTAGCGATGTATCGCGGCAAGGCGGCCGGCAGGAATTGTCACGTGGTCGCCCGTGACGGTGATGGGACCGGTGCATGAGAACGCAAACCGAGGCTTTCCCTTCCATGAACAGTAAACCGCGTGCCGTCGTCCTGCTCTCCGGTGGCCTGGATTCGGCCACCACGCTGGCTTGTGCCCTTGCCGATGGATTCGAGTGCCACACCCTGGCGGTCGATTATGGTCAGCGTCACCGTTCCGAGCTGGCCGCCGCCGAACGACTGAGCACGGCCCTGGGTGCTGCTTCGCATCGAGTGGTTGCGGTGGACTTGCGCGCCATCGGCGGTTCGGCTCTGACTGACGAGATCGATGTGCCCGAGACTCCGGGCGAGGGCATTCCAGTCACCTATGTGCCGGCACGCAATACACTGATGTTGTCGCTGGCACTGGGACATGCCGAAGTGCTGGATGCAGGTGATCTGTTCATCGGCGTCAATGCCGTCGATTACTCGGGCTATCCGGATTGCCGGCCACAGTTCATCGCCGCATTCGAGGAGCTGTGCCGATTGGCGACCAAGGCCGGTGTAGAAGGCGCACGCTTTCGGATCCACACACCGTTGATTGATCTGACCAAGGCCGACATCATTCGGCGCGGAACCGAACGGGGAGTGGACTATTCCATGACGATTTCGTGCTACCAGGCCGACGAGGATGGTCGTGCCTGCGGGGTGTGCGACTCCTGCCGCATCCGTCGCGCCGGTTTCGAGACGGCCGGCGTGGACGACCCGACACGGTATGCCCGGTAGCAGGCTGGTCGTCGGGTGTTTTCGTCGTATGGTCGCTTTGTCGTTTCGTCAATTTGTCATTTGGTCTCATGGCGCGCTGTAATGTGGGTCACGAAACGACGAAAAGACGAAAAGACGAAAAGTCGAACAGACAAACCGACAAACCGACAAAAGCAGTAATCGGTTAAGGTATTCCCATACTCCCCTACAACTGATGACCGAAGCGAACGACTGAATGGATGGTGGCCTGACACTCAGCGGTGACATGATCCTGGTGCTCATGTTGCTGGGGCTTACGGTTTCGCTGTTCGTGTTCGAGGTCGTTCGCATCGACATTGCGGCCATCTGCATCATGGTGCTGGTCGGTTTGCTTGGCTTGGTGCCCGGCGACGAACTGTTCTCGGGTTTTGCCTCCAACGCGGTGATTTCGATCATCGCGGTCATGATCATCGGTGCCGGCCTGGACCGCACCGGGGTGATGAATGTGGTGGCGAGTTTCATCGTCAAGATCGGTGGACGATCGGAATCGCGCATCATGTCCATGGTCTCCTCGACGGTGGGGGTAAGTTCCGGGTTCATGCAGAACACCGGTGCCACGGCATTGTTTCTGCCGGTTGTCAGCCGGATTTCCGCGCGCCTGGACCTGCCGCTGCCGCGGCTACTCATGCCGATGGGTTTCTGCGCCATTGTTGGCGGCACCATCACCATGGTCGGTTCGTCACCGCTGATTCTTCTCAATGATCTGATCCTGACCTCCAATCGTTCCCTGCCGCCGGGCGCCGAAGCGATGCGCCCGTTCGGGTTGTTCGACGTCACCCTGGTCGGGCTCGCATTGCTGGCCGCGGCGCTTGGCTACTTCCTGCTCATCGGCAAGCACCTGCTACCCACCGTCGATACCAAGCGCCCGGCCTCTCCCGGACGCACGATGAATTACTTTGCCGAGGTCTACGGCATCCAGGGCGATTTCTACGAGATGCTGGTGACGGTGGATTCGCCACTGGTAGGGATGCGCATCGCCGAGGCCGAGAACCTCCAGGGTGCCCCCCTGATGCTGGCCATACAGAGCACCGACGAGCCGCGGCTGGCACCGCCTGCCGACGAAATGATCTGGGTGGGCACCGTACTTGGCGTGATGGGTACCCGCGAACAGGTCGGTGAGTTCGCGCTGGCCAACAAGCTCAGACTGCAGCCGAGGTTGCGCACTTTCGGTAACCTGTTCAATCCGACCCGGGCGGGGATTTCCGAAGTGGTCATTCCACCCAGCTCCAGGCTGATCGGTCAGACTGTCGCCGAGGCGCGCCTGCGTTCGCGTTTCGGTATCTCGGTGCTGGCAATCAACCGTCGTAACGAGATCATCAGTGAGGACCTTCGTGAGGTCGAGCTACAGGTAGGCGACTGCCTGGTCAGTCACTCGACCTGGCGTGACCTGGTGACAGTGGCGCGCGACAAGGACTTCATCGTCGCCACCGATATCCCCAAGGAGGAGCAGCGACCGCAGAAGGTGGTGCAGGCGCTGTCATTCTTCGGCCTGAGCATGTTCCTGATCATCTTCACCGACTTCCAGCTCTCGATTGCGCTGCTGGCCGGCGCGGTCGGCATGATCCTTACCGGCGTCCTGAGCATGGACGAGGCCTACCAGTCGGTGAGCTGGAAAACGGTGTTTCTCATGGCCAGCCTGATTCCGTTGGGCATCGCCATGGAAGTGACCGGCACCGCCCCATGGCTGGCGCAACAGGCCTTGGGTGCGCTGGGTGACGTACCCGATATCGTGGTCCAGATCATGCTGGCCGTGTTGTCGACCATCTTCACGCTGGTGATGTCGAATGTCGGGGCGACGGTACTGCTAGTGCCGATTGCCATCAACATCGCGCTCGAAACCGGTGGCAATCCGGCGGTTTATGCGCTGATCGTCGGCCTGGCCACTTCCAACGCCTTCATCCTGCCGACTCATCCGGTCAATGCGCTGATCATGGGGCCGGGCGGCTACAAGGTGAAGGATTTCGTACGCGTGGGCGGCATGATGAGCCTGATCTTCCTGGTCGTGATGCTGACCGCCGTCAACCTGTTGTTCTGATCGATTCACCCGGTCGATCCCGCTTTCAGTCCAGTTCGGTCCTGTTTCTGTCGGAATCCGATGGTACACATCGGGTCACTTTTCCGCTTGGGTTGATATGAGAGGCCTTTAAAGGCCCCGAGGATCCATCCAACCGGCCAATTTCCGTAAGTGCGCTTGCTGGTCTTTGTCCGGAAACAGAGCAGGGACAGGGACCAGTGAGAGTCATGGATACAGGTGTCGAGGCAGCGCTCGATCATGCTTGTCAGTGGGCGATGAAGTGCCGTTTCGTCGTGGTTGGTGGGCTGTTGGCCGCTCTGTTGACCTCGACTGCAATTGCCGATGTGACGATCGAGAAGATCGCTCCGGATCGAGTCGATTCCGGGGAAGTCTTTACCTATGAATTGGTAGTCGACAACACGGGTGATTCGCCAGTGCCCTCGGTTTCGCTGCTGGATCAGTTGCCGGAAGGGCTCGGCCTGGAGTCGGTTTCCGGCGATGACTGGGACTGCGATATTGATGACGAGGACGAGCGCGTCGAAATCGACTGCGATTATGACGGCTCCCTGGAGCCGGGTAAGCACGAACTCGCGCTCGAGGTTCGGGCGCCGCAGCCTGCATCCAGCTCGGTTCTCACCAATACTGCCTATTTGTTCATCGACGGCGACGAGACCGATGCCGACAGCCAGTCCACGACCGTGGAGGTGCTGGCAGATCTGCGTTTGGGTCTGACTGTCGATCCGACCGAAACGGCCTATGCCGGTGAAACAATCCGCTACACCTTCGAGGTCGAGAACCAGGGTCCGCATGCGGCCGCCGACCTGGTCGTGGCAGCCGATTTCTCGAGTGCCGACCTGGAACTGATTGGCGAGGATGGTGATTTCGACTGCTCCCTGACCGGTCAGTCGTTGACCTGCGAGGGCAATGCCGCCCTGGCGCCGGGGTCAACGCGGGAACTGGACGTCGAGGTCGAGGCGGTTGCCGCAATCGCCGAGTTGACCCTGCAGGGCAGCGTCAGCAGTGCCGCCGACCTGCCCGAGGAGCCGGACAACTCGTCGGATACCGTGACCCTTACGGTGCTGCCCAGCGCCGATCTTGCCCTGGTTGACCGGCAGCTGCCCGCCGGGCCGGTGGCAGCCGAGTCCGGGTTTGACTACGTCATCGAGGTTGACAACCTTGGCCCGTCGACCGCCGAAGAGGTGGTTGTCACCGGCCGTCTGCCCGAAGGCATGCTTGCGCTGGAAGCCGCCGCACCCTGGGATTGCCGCTTTGATCATCTGGGCGGCGATTTCCATTGCCGCCTCGAATCGTTGTCTGCCGATCAGGCCGCGGCGCTGTCGCTGTCGCTGCTGGCGCCGCGCAATCCGCCGGAGGTCGGCGGGTTGAGCGCCCCGGCCTCGTTCGGTCCGGTCATGGTCGAATCGGCCACGCACGACCCGGACCCCGATAACAACACCGCAGACGATCCCCTTGCGCTGGAAATCGAGGCCGACTGGTCGCTGACTATCGAGAAATCCATCGCCGGCTTCGACGAGGGGGGTGTGGACGAGGTGGTCGTACCCAATCTGCCATTCCAGTACGAAATCACCGTGACCAACCATGGTCCCAGCGACCTGGTCGAAGACCTGCGGCCGTTGTTGTCGGATGAGTTCGATCAATTGCTTCGCGCCGACCAGGAGGCCTGTGAGGCGCTGCCCGGCAATGATCCCTGTTGGCGCTGCACCGGGCAGGACACCCCGGCGCCGCGCCAGGTCGTCGACACGCCGGCCCCTGACCCGATGTCCGGACTGGGCGGCGCCTGGGGCGTGGTCGTCAGCCCGGACAACCGGCACGTCTATGCCGGCGGGCGTTTCGACGACAGCCTGGTCGGGTTCGAGCGAATTACCGAGCGTGGCGCGCAGTTCGGTTTCATTGACCAGGGTACGGCTGATTTGCAGAGCGTGCCACCACGTCCGCGGGCTCTGGCGATATCGGCCAATGGCAGGTTCCTGGCGGTGGCCACCTGGCTGGCCGATGGTGAATCAGCCGACGGTGGCGCCGTCGTGCTATTCGAACGCGATCCGGTCGATGGCAGCCTGAGTGAGCTCGACCGCAATGAAGATTACGACGGCGTCAGCGATCTGGTGTTCAGCCCGGATTCGGGCGTACTTTACCTGGCCGACGCGGCTGGCGATGCCATCGTGGTGTTCGACGTCAACGATGATCTGCTCGATCCCGTGCAGACGATTTCGCGTTCGGAAACCGACGACATTCTGCTTGGCGGGGTCGGTGCTCTGGTCATTCACTCGGAAACCGGTCATCTGCACGCGGCCGCACCCGACGATGCGGCCCTGGTTTCGTTCTCGCGCCAGAGTGGCACAGGCCAGCTCAGCCCGTTATCGCCCGCCTCGGTCGAAGCGACAGCCGGCGGCGAGTCCGTGGCCATCGAGACCCTGGCCATCAGTCCCGTGCGCGACGAGCTGGTTGCCGGTGGGGAGAGTTCCGTGGTGCTGTTTTCACTCGAAGGCGGCACGCCGGAACAGACCGGTTCGATTTCGGCCAGTGCATCGCTGGGACGCCCGCTGTCAGGCGTCGGCGCGCTGAGCTGGCGTGCCGATGGCAACGAGGTACTGGTTGCCGCACGCGAGGATCGGCGTCTGGTCCGGTTGCGCCGCAGCAGTTCTGGATCATCACTCAACTTCCAGTCGGCCACTCCCGTGTTCGATGGCGTCGGCGAGACCGAGCTCATTCCCCAGGCCATCACGCTCGATCCGGGCGGTGAACGCGCCTATGTCACCGCCACCGATGCACCGATTGACGGTTTGACCGAGCCGGAGGTCA
>SKXY01000245.1 GCA_007128175.1 Wenzhouxiangella sp.
AAACATGACATTGCCGTAAGAGTACAATCGCGTCCAGCCATCGGTTCGACCCATGAGAACTCCATATACAGGCACTCAGGATGATCGAGGATATCCGCCAGGCTCTTGACGACGGCGACACCGCGAGTTTCGATATCGTGGTCGCGGGCGCCGGGCCGGCCGGCATGAGTATCGCATTGGCCTTGCGCGGCTCGGGATTGCGGGTCGCCGTGCTGGAAGCCGGTGGTCGCACACATCCTGACGCCGATGAACTGCGGCTTTATGACGGGGAGGTCACGGGGCTGCCGTATCCGCTCGGAGCGTCTCGCCAGCGCTTCTTCGGCGGCACGAGTAATCACTGGGGTGGCTGGTGTCGGCCACTGGATGCCATCGATTTCCAGGCCAGGGATTGGATCCCGATGAGCGGCTGGCCGATCGGGGAGGATGACCTCGCCGAGTGGTACCTAAAGGCCGCTGAGATTCTGGAGATCGGCAGTAGCGATTACAAGTTCGATGGCCACGCCGGTGGACATGTGTTGCCGGCCCGGTCGGATTCCGGTTTTCGCAACCAGTTGTTCCGGTTCAGTCCGCCAACGCGCTTTGCCCAGCGATACGCCGAGGCGCTGGAGAGCGATCCTGATACCACCGTGTTCCTGCATGCAGCGGTCACCGGGATCGAGCATGACAACGGCAGGGTCCGTTCTCTCTCTGTGCGCACGCTCGAGGGACTGTCCTACTCGATCCGGGCCCAGCAGTTCGTACTCGCCGCTGGTGGACTCGAGGTGCCGCGATTGCTGCTGCATACCGAAAGTGCATCTGTTCCGGCACTTGGCAACCAGTCCGGTTGGCTCGGGCGCTGCTTCATGGATCATTTCGGTTACTTCCCGGGTTACCTGATGACCCGGGCCGATCTAAGGTATCACCAGTTCGAAGGCAGGGACGGCGAGATTATGCCTGTCCTGGCACCGTCCGAGTCGCTGATGGCGCGAGAGCGACTCAATAATTTCTGCATCACTCTCACCGCGGTCGAACCGGATTCGGTCTGGCCGCCCGAGGCCCTGGCAACGCCGGGGCTTGCGCGCGGCACTGACGGTGAAGTCTGGCGATACCGGCTGCAGCTGATCAACGAACCCCGCCCCAATCAGGACAGCCGGCTGACCCTGTCTGACGAGAGAGATGAGTTGGGCCTGCGGCGATTGCAGTTGCACTGGGCCATTGCCGAGCCCGATCTGGAGAGCATTGAACGTCTGCTTGAGGCGCTTGGGCTGTGGGTGGGCAGTGCCGGCCTGGGGCGCTTGCAACTGACTCGCCCGATCAATCCGGAAAATACTGAGCAATTCAGCGGCGGCTTGCATCACATGGGGACCACGCGCATGAGTCGAGATCCCGATCGCGGCGTGGTCGACCCGGATTGCCGGGTATTCGACACGGACAACCTGTACGTGGCATCAAGCTCGGTGTTCCCGACAGCCGGTTACGCCAACCCCACGCTGACCATCGTTGCACTGGCGCTCAGGCTGGCCGAGCACCTGCGGGGAGAGCGGACATGAAGCGGCGTCGTTTCCTGGCTCTCACCGGCGGAGGCTTGCTGCTGGTCGGCACCGGTGGTTTGTTATGGCGGGTCGGTAGCGCACCCGAGCCGGCCACCTTCGGCGTGCATCTCGGCGCTTTGGCTCGGGACATGTCCGGCGCGGCCGTGATCGGCCGGGCCTGGCTGAACGCCAACGAGGGAAGTGAACCGAAACGCGAGTTGATCGAAGAATTGGCGTTGGATCCGAATGACGAGATCGAATACGACACCTTCGTGGAGCGACTTGCGCAACGGGTGGAGCGGGACTTCGAGGCACAGGCGATCCTGGAGCACGATGGCTGGTGGCTGTCGGAGACCGAGGCCCGCCTGGCGGCCTTGCATGTGGCGCTTCTCGGTTTTGAGGCAAGCGAGCCGGCCGAGCCCGGGTTCGAGCAGTCGCGTGAAGGAAGGCTGGTTCGGGTCCGGGATCAGAACCCGGGTTCGGCAAAACGCGGCGAGCCGCTCACTCATCCGACGCTGCCCGACAACGTCCTGTCCTTTCGCACCTCCCGCCGTCCGCCGAATCGCCTCATGCTCGTTGTGGAAGGCCATCAAAGGCCCATCAGTGCCGGTGCGGAAGGGTTTTCCGTGACCCTGAATGATGCGGCCCTGGCGGCCATTGCCCGCGCCGGCGACGAGGTTGACCTGTGGCTGTACGACCCGGTGGCGCAGCGTCGACAGATGGTCGGTACGCTGCTGCTTGAAGAGCCTGCCGGCAATGAAGATGGCTTTTGCAAGCCGACCGACTGGGGTGCGCGTGCCACTCGAGCCGGTGAGGCGTTCAACGAGCAGCCAGACGGTTCTGCCGCCTTCTGGATTCAGGCACGTTGTTTCCCCGAGCAAACCGTGGTGGTGTTCGACAACGTCGAGTTGCCCACGACGCTGCAACCTGATGAAGGGTTGATCACGGCGCGCCTCCCGGATCCGACGCTGTATGCCCGTCCCGGAGAGTACCGGATCGAACTGCTCGACCGCGATAGCGGAGCGGCTCAGCTGGTCGGTGATTTCACCGTTCACGAGTGACAAAACTCTGCCCGTCGTCCCGGCCGCAGCGAAGCGCAGGCAATGGAGGAAACCCTTCTTTCGCCATAGGCGAAAGAAGGGTTTCGGAATGCCGTGAGCGCGTGGAGAGCCGGGACCTCGCACGGTTCGGCCGGCACGGCCCAACCCATTGCCCCCCGGGAAAGCGCGAGGTCCCAGATCAAGTCCGGGACGACATGTTCTCCCCCCTTCATCCCGGCAACAGTGCAGGGCGGCCCGATTCTGCTAAGATTCGACAGTTGTCACCCAAGTAAAACATCCAAAGAGGATTACCGTGAAAACAGTCCTGAATATTGCACTGCTCGGCATGCTGGCTATTGTGCTGGCGGCCTGCTCCGAGCCCGAATCACCGGCACCGCCGGAAGAGCCGGCACCGCCGGCCGAACCGGCCGAAGCGGTCGAGGAAGCCCCCGAGGCCGAAGAGGAAGAAACCAATCCGCTGTTGGTCGAAAGCGATCTGCCCTACGGGCTGCCGCCGTTCGACCGCATCGAGGACGAGCACTTCCGCGAGGCGCTGGAAGTGGCCATGGAAGAGCACACCGAGGAAATCGAGGCGATCGCGGGCAACCCGGAGCTTCCGACATTCCAGAACACCATCGTGGCGATGGAAGCGGCCGGACAGACTCTGGACTACGTTGGCCGGATGTTCTCCAACCTGGCCGGCGCCAATACCAGCGACACGCTGCAGGACATCCAGCGCGAGATGGCACCGAAGATGTCGGCCCACTCCGACGCCATCAACCTCAATCCCGACCTGTTCGCCCGGATCGAGACGCTGTACGAGCAACGTGACGAACTCGAGCTGGATGACGAATCGCTGCGCTTGCTCGAGGAATATCACATCCGTTTCGTACGCGCCGGTGCGCAGTTGAGCGAGGAAGAGAAAGACACCTTGCGTGAGATCAACCGTGAGCTTGCCGAGCTGGGCACCGAGTTCAGCCAGAAGGTGCTGGCCGAGGTCAACGACTCCGCCGTCGTCTTCGACAACCGCGACGCCCTGGCCGGCATGAGCGACTCGCAGATCGCGCGTGCCGCTTCCGAAGCCGCCGACCGCGACCTGGAAGAAGGTCACTACGTCATCACGCTGCTCAACACCTCGGGCCAGCCGCCGCTGGCCGACCTGGAAAACCGCGAATCGCGTCAGCGCGTGCATGAAGCATCGCTAAATCGTGGTGCCCGTGCCAACGAGCACGACACTCGCGCCATAGTGCGCCGGGTGGTCGAGCTGCGCGCGCGTCGAGCCGTAATGCTCGGTTACGACACGCATGCCGACTACAGTCTGGAACGCCAGACCGCCGGGTCGGTCGAGACCGTCAACGACATGCACCGACAGGTCGTGCCGATTGCATTCGAAGCCGCCCGCGCCGAGGGTGCCGACATCCAGGAATTGATCAACGAGACCGAAGACGAGCCCTTCGAGCTGGCCTCCTGGGACTGGTCGTTTTACGCCGAGAAGGTACGCCAGCGCCGTTTCGACTTCGACGAGTCGCAGATTCGCCCGTATTTCGAACTGGACAACGTGCTCAAGAACGGCGTGTTCTACTCGGCCGAGAAGCTGTTCGGCATTACCTTCGAGGAACGAACGGATCTGCCGACTTATCACCCGGATGTGCGGGTTTGGGAGGTGTTCGAGGAAGACGGCACCGGCCTGGGCCTGATGCTGACCGACCTGTACTCGCGTTCCAACAAGCGTGGCGGGGCCTGGATGAACTCCTATCGCATCCACTCGCGACTGCTGGGTGGCAATCCGGTCACCGGAAACCATCTCAATATCCCGAAGCCGCCGGAAGGTGAACCGACGCTGATGACCTGGGACGAGGTCACCACGCTGTTCCACGAGTTTGGTCACGTTATCCACGGGCTGTTTTCGGATGTCGAGTACCCGAGCTTTGCCGCCACTTCCGTGCCGCGCGACTTCGTCGAGTATCCGTCGCAGGTCTACGAGATGTGGGCGGCCTGGCCGGAAGTACTGGCCAACTATGCGCTGCATCACGAGACCGGTGAGCAGATCCCGCAGGAACTGCTTGATCGCGTACTGGCAGCCGAAACCTTCAACCAGGGTTTCCGCACCGCGGAGTACATCTCCGCTTCGGTGATAGACCAGGAGTGGCACCAGCTCACCGCCGACGAAGTGCCGCCGGCCGAAGAAGTCATGGACTTTGAGGCCAATGTCATGGCCGAGTGGGAGATGGACTACGCGCCGGTCCCGCCACGCTACCGCACGCCATATTTCTCGCACATCATGGGCGGCTACGCGGCCGGCTACTACTCCTACATCTGGAGCGAGATCCTGGATGCCGACAGCGTGCTGTGGATCAAGGAAAACGGCGGTCTGGATCGTGAAACCGGCCAACACCTGCGTGACACCATCCTGTCACGTGGCGGCAGCAAGGACGCCATGGAGCTCTACCAGGACTTCGCCGGTCGCCAGCCGACCATCGAACCCGTCCTTCAGCGTCGCGGTCTGATCAACGACACGGAGTGATCGCATTCCGAACCCCGGCCACCGGCCGGGGTTCGGGCTTTTCATCCAGGCCGATGCATCCGAAATTGATGCTTCCGGTTTCAAGTCTGCCGGGAGAGTGCGAAACCTGCTGTCGTCGATGGCGGTTGATCCCGAGGATTGAGGTATCGGTCCCGCAATAGGTGATTTCGCGGTATTTGCTGGTAGAATTTGTGACCTTGGCTCGACCCGCGGGGCAGTGCGGGGTGGTCAGAATGGACGACATTCCCGGGCAGTCTGACTGGTAGAGGGATCTCCGGCTTGCAAAGTGTCGTCCGGTCAGCAAGTTGAAAGGGCAAGATGCCGGCCATGCCGAGTCCGGCAATCGGTTCCGGAGCGCATGCCGAGGTGGCGGAATTGGTAGACGCGCCTGGTTTAGGTCCAGGTGGGGTAACCCGTGGAGGTTCGAGTCCTCTCCTCGGCACCAACTTTCAAAAAGGGAAGCAAGGCTCGCAGCCTGGTGGATCGGATCGAATGCGCAGTGCCGGCAGCCGATAAACCGGGAGCGGGGGCCGAGGTGGCGCATGCCATACAGGCGCATGATCATCGCCAGTCGTTCTGACCACCGAGAGGTGTCGGTGGTACATTTCCCTTTTCCGTCGGTGCCCGGCATCGATTTCGTGCTGTCACTGGCAGAGCATCATCTAAGGATTGGGAGATTCTAAGGAGTGACTACACTGACGCACCTCGATGCCCTGGAGGCCGAGGCGATCCTCATCATTCGCGAAGTGGCCGCGCAGTTCCAGCGGCCGGTGATGCTATATTCGGTGGGCAAGGATTCCTCGGTGCTGCTGCACCTACTGGTCAAGGCCTTCCACCCGGCGCCGCCGCCAATTCCGCTGTTGCACGTGGATACCGGTTGGAAGTTTCGGGAGATGATCGAGTTCCGGGATCGGCGGGCCAGGGAAACGGGCTGTCAACTGTTTGCCTACACTAACCCGGAGGGGCTGGAGCAGGGCATCGGGCCGGTCAGCCACGGCGCTTCGGTACATACCGATGTGATGAAAACCCAGGCGCTGAAGCAGGCACTGAATAAGTACGAGGTCGATGCCGCCATTGGTGGTGCGCGGCGTGACGAGGAGAAATCACGCGCCAAGGAGCGGGTGTTCTCGTTTCGCAATCACCGCCACCAGTGGGACCCGAAGAACCAGCGCCCGGAACTCTGGCAGCACTACAACGGCCGCATCAATCCGGGTGAGAGCGTGCGGGTGTTTCCGCTATCGAACTGGACCGAGCTCGATATCTGGCTCTACATCTATCGCGAGAACATTCCGGTGCCGTCACTATACTTCGCTCGGCCGCGCCCGGTCGTCGAACGCGACGGCAACCTGATCATGGTCGATGACGACCGGTTTCCGGTCGAGCCGGGTGAGGTCCGGACACGCACCGTGCGTTTCCGGACTCTCGGCTGTTATCCGCTCACAGGCGCCATCGAATCGGAGGCCGACTCCCTGGAGGCCATCATCAGCGAAATGTTGCTGTCGACAACCTCGGAGCGACAGGGGCGAGTCATCGACAAGGATCCGTCCGACTCGATGGAAAAGAAAAAGCAGGAGGGGTATTTCTGATGGTCGCCGCTGATATCAAGTCCTACCTGGCAGCTCACGAATCCAAGCCACTCCTGCGTTTCATTACCTGCGGCTCGGTCGACGATGGCAAGTCGACCATGATCGGACGGTTGTTGCATGATTCCAAGCGGCTTTTCGACGATCAGCTTGCCGCTCTGGAAGCCGACAGTCGACGGCATGGCACGCAGGGAGAGCGGGTGGATTTCGCGTTGCTGGTCGACGGGCTTTCAGCCGAGCGGGAGCAGGGCATCACCATCGACGTGGCGTACCGGTTTTTCGATACCGATCGGGCGAAATTCATTGTTGCCGATTGTCCCGGGCATGAGCAATACACCCGCAACATGGCCACTGGCGCCTCGACCGCGCGACTGGCGGTGGTGCTGGTGGATGCGCGCAAGGGAGTGCTGACACAAACGCGGCGCCATTCCTGGATCTGCCACCTGATGGGAATCGATCATATCGTGCTGGCCGTCAACAAGATGGACCTGGTCGATTACAGCCGCAAAGTGTTTGAATCGATCGTGAGCGAGTACCGGGCATTGGCCTCGGAACTCGGTATCGGACAGATCACCTGCATTCCGGTTTCCGCGCTTGAAGGCGACAACATGCTCCGGCGCTCGCCCCACACGGCCTGGTATGAGGGTCCTGCGCTTCTACCGGCCCTGGAAGACGCTGCGGAAGTCAGCAACCACCCTGAGGCGAGGGTTTTTCGCTTGCCGGTGCAGTGGGTGTGTCGACCGAATCAGAACTACAGGGGCTTTGCCGGTCAGTTACTGGGCGGACCGGCCGCGGTAGGCGACGAAGTGGTGGTCCTGCCCTCCGGAAAGCGATCTCGCGTGGCTTCCCTGCACGTGGGAGAAAGGGAGGTGGAAGATGCATGCCCGGGGCAGCCGGTGGTGCTGGCGCTGGAGGACGAAGTCGATGTCAGCCGGGGTGACGTGCTGGCGGCGGCATCGGATCCGCTGGAAGTGGCAGACCAGTTCGGTGCACATCTTTTGTGGATGGATGAACAGCCGTTGCTGCCGCATCGTTCCTACCGGGTTCGAATCGGGACGAGCGAATGCAGCGGGCAGATCAGTGAAATCAAGTATCAGGTCGACGTCAACAACCAGGATCATATTGCTGCCAGGCAGCTCGACCTCAATGCCGTGGCCAGGGTGGACCTGGATCTCGATCGAAATGTCGCTTTTGCCCCCTACGGCAGCAACCGGGAACTGGGCAGTTTCGTTCTGATCGACCGGCAGACCAATGCCACGGTGGGTGCGGGGGTGATCGACTTTGCATTGCGCCGGGCCCAGAACGTTCACTGGCAATTGCTGGAGGTGGACAAGGCTGCCCGCTCGCGCATCAAGGCACAGCAACCGAAGTGTGTCTGGCTGACCGGGCTGTCGGGGTCGGGCAAGTCCACCATCGCCAACGAGGTCGAGCGGAAACTGCTGGCACGTGGACACCATACCTATCTGTTGGACGGCGACAACGTACGTCACGGTTTGAACCGCGATCTCGGCTTTACCGAGGCCGACAGGGTGGAGAATATCCGTCGTGTCGGGGAAGTGGCCCGTCTGATGACCGATGCCGGCCTGATCGTGCTGGTCAGTTTCATCTCGCCATTTCGCGCCGAGCGGCGCATGGTACGAGAACGTTTCGATGATGGCGAGTTCATCGAAGTGTTTGTTGACACGCCGCTAGAGGTCTGTGAGGAGCGAGACGTCAAGGGGCTTTATGCCAAGGCGCGCGCGGGCGAGATCCCGAACTTTACCGGTATCAGTTCGCCGTATGAGAAGCCGGAGAATGCGGAGGTGGTTCTCAAGACGGTCGACAGAAGCGTTGAGGCATTGGCTGACGAGGTGATTGCGGTGATTGGCGCGGAGGATTACTAATGCAGTCACTAATCAGCAGACACACAGAGCTTCGGAGCCGGTCACCGGCAAGGCGCGCGAGTGCAGGCATAGTGGACCTATGCCAAGCGAGCGGAACACGCGAACCCGCCCCGTGCCGAGTGCTTTTTGCCTTCGGCAAACCGCAATCGGCCCGTGGCCTGCGCTGCCGGTGACCGGCTCCGAAGCTCCCGCAGGGCTTGCCCCTCAGCGTCCGTGGACAGCGCAGGCGAGAACGCAAGGGCGGCTTGCCGGAACGGCAAAAAGCCCTAGAGTGAAGCCGTTGCGCGTGTTGTCGGTGCTTGATGTAGACCCACTACACCTGCACACCGACGCCTTGCCACGAACGCTGAGAGGCAAGCTGTGTGTCTGCTGATTAGTGACCGCATTAGTAAGTGTGTAGTGACGGGGTAGGCCGGGGCTTCGTCATCTGCGCGACATGGATGCTCCGGGCATGGATCATTTGCCCAGGCTGAAATCGGCGCTCAGCCAGTTCATGCAGCAATGGCGGGCCATTTTTGCTTGTCATTGCCCTTCAGCCCGGTGCCAAGATCTGGTGTGATTGGCCCGTTTGTTGGTCAATCGTGCCGGGGACGGATCATTTTTCGGCTCTTCCCGGTTTTGTGTGGGTTGAGCAGTTCGGATAGGCTACCGGCTGGCCCCGATTCCAGTCCAGATTCATGCACGACCGCGAGCTTTACCGGCAGATCCTCGGCATTCAGGCCCCTTGGGAGGTTGCCGATGTGGAAGTCGACCTGCCCGGCACCGGTGTGACCGTCCATATCCTTCACTCCGGGGAAGCTCTGGCCTGTCCAGAGTGCAGCACCAGTTGTCCCGGCTACGACACGCGAACGCGCAAGTGGCGCCATCTGGATACTTGCCAGTACAAGACCTGGCTGGTCGCCGAAGTGCCGCGAGTGAAGTGCCCGGAACACGGTGTTCATCAGGTGCCGGTCCCGTGGGCCGAAGGGAACAGTCGC
>SKXY01000253.1 GCA_007128175.1 Wenzhouxiangella sp.
ATGGCCACGCGTTCGCAGCGCGCGCTGTTCGACGTGCTCACCGCGCTCGATCAGGGCAAGCCGATCGCCGAGTGCGGCCTGGCCCTGGCCGCCAACGGCGAACGCCACCTGCGGCCGATCACAACACTTGAAAAAGTCTACCCGCCCGAGTGGCTGACCGAGACCGCGCACGTGGCCGAACGCTGCTCTTTCTCGCTCGATGAGCTCGATTACCGCTACCCGAAGGAACTGGCGCCCGCGCCACTCACGCCGGCGCAACACCTGCGCCAACTCACCATCGCCGGCATGCACAAGCGCTACGGCAACGACCCGCCCGACAAGGTCCGTGCCCTGGTCGCGCGCGAGCTGAAACTGATCGAGGAAATGGGCGTGGAGGCTTTCTTTCTCACCGTCGAGGATGTGGTGCGTTTCGCCCGCTCGCGCGGCATCCTCTGCCAGGGGCGCGGCTCGGCGGCCAACTCGGCGGTGTGCTATTGCTTAGGCGTCACCGAGGTCGATCCCTCGAAGCAGCAGTTGCTGTTCGAGCGCTTCATCTCGAAAGAACGCAACGAACCACCCGACATCGACGTCGACTTCGAACACGAACGGCGCGAGGAAGTGCTGCAGTACATCTATGACAAATACGGCCGCAAGCGCGCCGCGCTGGCCGCCACCGTCATTTCCTATCGGCCGAAAAGCGCGCTGAAGGATGTCGGCCGCGCGCTGGGACTGGACCCGCTCAGGATGAACCGCCTGACCGCCTCGCTGGCTTGGTGGGACCAACCCGACGCCTGGCCCGAGCGCCTGCGCGAATGCGGCTTCGACCCGGACTCGACCATCACCCGTCACCTGATGACGCTGACCGTGCAACTGGTCGGCCTGCCACGTCACCTATCGCAACACGTCGGCGGCATGGTCATCTCCGATCAGCCCCTGCACCACCTGGTCCCGGTCGAAAACGCCGCCATGACCGACCGCACCATCATCCAGTGGGACAAGGACGACCTGGAAACGCTGGGCTTGCTGAAGGTCGATTGCCTGTCGCTGGGGATGCTGACGGTGATCCGCAAGGCGATTGATCTGGTCAATACGGTTTCCGGTTTCCGGTTTCCGGTTTCCGGAAAAACAGCACCCGCAGGATGTGCTGAGCGAAGCGAAGCGCATCAGCCGACGTCGAGATTCACCACCAAAACCGGGGATAATTCAGCATCGCCCTGCCAGCCTCGCGATACCGGAAACCGTTCACAAACAAACAAACGAATCAACGCCCTCTCACTGGCCACCATCCCCCGCGAAGACCCCGCCACCTACGCCATGCTCTGCCGCGGCGATGCCGTCGGCGTGTTCCAGGTCGAGTCGCGTGCGCAGATGGCCATGCTGCCGCGCCTCAAGCCCCGCTGCTTCTACGACCTGGTCATCGAGGTCGCCATCGTCCGGCCCGGCCCCATCCAGGGCGACATGGTTCATCCCTACCTGGAGCGACGCCAACATCCGGATAAAGTGGCCTACCCGAGCGAGGCGCTCAGGGGCGTACTCGAACGCACCCTGGGCGTGCCCATCTTCCAGGAACAGGTCATGCAGATCGCCATCGTCGCCGCCGGCTTCACGCCCGGCCAGGCCGACGCCCTGCGCCGAGCCATGGCCGCCTGGAAACGCCGCGGCGGGCTCGAACCCTTCCGCGACAAGCTGCTCTCGGGCATGCACGAGCGCGGCTACAGCGAGGACTTCGCCGAACGCATCTACACCCAGATCTGCGGCTTCGGCGACTACGGCTTTCCCGAGTCCCATGCCGCCAGCTTCGCGCTGCTGACCTACTTCTCCGCCTGGCTGAAATGCCACCACCCCGCCGCCTTCGCCTGCGCCCTGCTCAACAGCCAACCCATGGGCTTCTACGCCCCGGCCCAGATCATCAACGATACAAAACGCCACGGGGTGCGGGTGCTGCCGGTGGATGTGCGGTTCAGCGGGTGGGATTGCAACCTCGAAGGCCCAGGAGCAAGGAACAAGGAGCAAGGAACAAGGAACAAGGACGACGGCAACAAGCAATCCTTGGACCTTGATCCTTGTACCTTGCGCCTTTCACCTTGCGCCTCGACAATCCGCCTGGGCCTGCGCATGGTCAGGGGCTTCGACGAAGCGGCTGCCGAACGCATCATCGAAGCCCGCAGCGAACGCGCCTTCCGCGACACCCAGGACCTGGTCGAGCGCGCCGGGCTGGACCGCCGACAGGTACGCGCCCTGGCCGATGCCGATGCACTCAAGGGCCTGGCCGGGCACCGTCACCGCGCACGCTGGGAAGCGCTGGCGGCAAAGCGCCAGGGCGACCTGCTGGAAAACACCGTCATCCGCGAACCGCGCATCACCCTCCATCCACCCGAGGCCCGGCAGGAGTTGATCGACGACTACGCCCACCTCGGCCTGAGCCTCGATCATCACCCCCTGACACTGCTGCGCCCGCAGCTCGGCCGGCACGTACGTTGTGCCAGTGAATTGCCGCAGATTACCGACGGCCGCCGCATCGAGGCCGCCGGCGTAGTCACCCATCGCCAGCGCCCCGGCACCGCCTCGGGCGTGATCTTCCTGTCACTGGAAGACGAGACCGGCATCATCAACGTCATCGTCTGGCCGAAACTGGTCGAGCGCTACCGCCGCGAGGTGCTCACCGGCCGCATCCTGCGCGTTACCGGCAAACTGCAGAACGCCGAGGGCACCCAGCACCTGGTGGCCGAACGCATCCACTGCGAAGACCACCGCCTCGACCGTCTCAGTGCCGGGTCGCGCGATTTCTGCTGAACGGCTCGGGCGGCAAGGCGCCGAATAAACGCACTTCCGACACCTTTATAATGTCCGATACGATCAACGAACCAGCGGGGCACCCCGGCCGATGAATAATCAGCCACTCCAGCACCTGGCCCAGGCGGTTGCCCGCGCCAGGGGCCTGGAAGATCTCACCCGCCCCCTGCTGGAACTGCTGGAGCGTCTGTCCGGGCTGGAATCAACCTATCTCACCCGCATCGACGAGGCTACCGGCGTCCAGGAAATCCTTTTCTCCCGCAACGATGGCGCGCTGCAGATCCCCGAGGAAATCCGGGTTCCGTGGCACGACACCCTGTGCCGCCGTGCACTGGAAGAAGACCGCTTCGTCGTCACGGACGTCCCCGTCTCCTGGGGCGACTCGCAGGCCGCCAGCGACCTGGGTATCCAGACCTACACGAGCGTGCCGGTGTATGCCGCCAGCGGCGAGCCCTTCGGCACCCTGTGCGGCGCCAGCGGCCGAAAGGTCGATGTTGCCGATGGTGTTCACGACATCATGCGACTGTTCTCGGAACTGATCGCCTTTCAGATCGACCGCGACCAACAACTCTCGAACCAGCAAAGACGTACCGAGGATGCCGAGCTCAGGGCGGCGGAAATGCAGTTGGTCAGCGAACTCAGCAGCTTGTGTCTGGCCGCGACTTCACTGAATTCCGTACTTGGCGAGGCGGCCCGGCGCCTGGCCGATCGTCCGACCTGGCTTGAGGTGCTCACTTTCTCCATGCACGACAGGCAAGCGGTTTTCGATGCCCCGGATCCCTCAGGTGAGCTCTCCGGTCTCATCGAGACGATCGTGAGTCAACACGGCAGTGCACTCGTCCAGTCCGACCTCCTGCTGTTGCTCGACGGCGACGATCGTCGCGTGATCGACGCACACTGCCGCGGCCTCGATCTGCCCGAAGACGGCACGATTGCGCTGATCATCGCCAGCAACGAAACGGACATGACTGGCGGCATCCTGCTTTTCGGCAACCGGATCATCCCCGAAGACGGCAACGAGGCAAGGCTGCTGCGCTCGTGCTCCAACCTGCTGTCGTTACTCGCCACCCGCCTGCACGATCTGGATCAGCTTCATCTCGCCAATCGCCAGCTCGCCCTGGACGCCATGCATGACACACTCACCGGCCTGCCGAATCGGCGTTACCTGATCGAGGAGACCGGCAAACTGCTCTCGCGCGAGGCGCGCGGCGGCGGCTCCCTGCACGTGGCCTTCATCGACCTCGACGGCTTCAAGCAGATCAACGATCAACACGGCCACGAAGTCGGCGACCAGTTCCTGATTGCCATTGCCGATCGACTGCGCAACACCGCCCGTGCCAGCGACATCATTGCCCGCTACGGCGGCGACGAATTCGTCGTCATCGCTACCTCCGGGAATCCCGGACAGAATGACCAGGAGTGTGAGCGGATCTCCGCAAGGCTGAGCGAAGGCCTGGCGGGACGCTACGACCTCGGTGACCTCGCTCTGGATTACGCCGGCCCCAGCGTCGGCTGTGTCAGTTGCAGCGAGGAAAGTGCCGACATCGACGATCTGCTCAAGCAGGCCGATGCAGACATGTACCGGGTCAAGCAGCAACGACGCGGGCTGGCCTGAACCGCACCGGAGTCACCCGCCCTCACCGGTCGAGTCGGTCGTTATTCTGCGACGTACCCAGGCACCGGTCAGCGTCAACGCGACAAGGACGAACAGGGGAACAATGGTGCCGAAATTGACTGCATCGCCGGCCTCCACTGCATCGGCAATGCCGTGGATGGCGGTGGCATAGATGCCCCACTTGATCGTCAACCCGACCACGGTGGCGGCGACGAACACCGTCAGCGGCAGACGCAGCACCCCGCTGGCGAAATTGATCACCGAGTGCGGAAATCCCGGCAGCATGCGCATGGCCATCAGGGTCAGCAAGTCGCCGCGCTGCTCGAGCACATCGACCACCTTTCCCGAACCACCGGACGGTTTCCAGTCCCGCCCCAGGTGACCGGCAAACCGGTACGCACCCAGCGCCCCGGCGGTGCTGGCAATCACCAGCAGAATGGTCGACAGCACCGGATGATTGAAGGGGGCGACCAGCCACAGCCCGAAACTGCCCGGCAGGCCGAACGTGAACAGCACCGCGATGGCCACCATGACCAGCACCAGGAACCACCAGGACGTGCCGATCTGCTCACCCCAGTACAACAAAGCTTCCGTCCCTATCGGCTGCCAGACCGCGAGAACCAGCCCGAACACCACCAGCCCGGGCAGAATCCACACCTTCCAGTTCGAGCTGGATTTGTCGCTGGCGTCACTCATGAATCGTTCAAAGGATGGGAAAGGGGAATCATGTTACACGGCATGTATCGTTGGTTCGTTGGCTGGCTCGTCTACAAGCGGTAGTCCCGGAATCGGCATTAGCCGATGTCCGGAACCTCGCGGACTCACCACTCATCCCCGATACGCACCCCCAACCTGGGCAAGAGATAACGGTGCAGCGCCAGAATCAGCACCGTCACCCCCAGGGCAACGGCAAACACGCCGAGTGCACCGCGAATGTCGTGCATCAGTTCAGGGGCGAACACCAGCACCCCGGCCAGCGCCAGCATGATGATGCCGCCGACCAACTTGAGGATACGGCCGTGGCGCTCCTCGAAACGATCCACCCGCAAGCTGGTCAGCGCGATGAAGAAAATCACCAGCTCAATCGCCAGGTAGATCAACAGGTAGAGACCAAGCAGGAATGCGAAGTACAGCCAGTCGATATCGTGGCTGGCGACGATGCCGCTCCAGATCACCGGGAAACCGGCCGTGCACGGCAGCTCGATGAAAGCGATACCGCCCGCCATCAGCGCAGTGGCACCGATCAGTGCCGGCATCGATCGCCCGTCGGCCATCAGGCCACGAATACGCTTGTAAATGCCCGGCTTGTGCTTCTCGTCGATTGTGAAGGAGATGCCACGCTGGAACCAGAAGTAGTCCTTGATATTGACCACAGCAAAGACCAGCGCAAACAGCGCCACCACCGGGTAGATCCAGCCGGCCATGGCCATCAGGTTGAGCGCGCCGAACACGCCGGTGATGAACATGCCGTAGATGGCGGCGGTCACCGTCAGGAAGGTCAGGCCGACGACAAGGATGCGCTTGCGCGAGCCGGAGTGAATCACCAGAGCCAGCAGTATGGTCAGGACCCACAGCGAACAGGGATTGAAGCCGTCGATGAAGGCGATCAGGGCGGTCGATACCGTCACCGGCTGCACCATCAGATCGATGGTGCCGACAAACGGCACATCGAATGTCACCGACTCGCGCACCGTGGCCTGTCGCTCGAAACGCTCGCCGGTATCACGCGAGTCCGGGCAATCACCGCGCTCGATGCAGTGCTCGACATGGGCTGCGATCTGGCGCCGAATCAGCCCGCTGTCCCCGATCCAGGCACGCCCGCCGGCGAACACCGCCGGCACCGAGTCTGCACCCACCCCGTGGGCTGCGGCCACCTGCCGAAACAATGCCCGATTCTCCGCCACCTGGCGGATCTCGTATTCATGCACCAACAGCTCTGGATGCACTTCGTCCAATTTATCGAGAAACGGCTTCTGCGCCTCGCAATGCGGGCAGACATCACTGTGGAAGACCAGCATGTGCAGCTGACCATCGTCGGCCCGGGCCACGCCGACAACCAACAAAACCACCATGCCGATCAGCATCGAACGCACAAGAATCACCATGAAAACCCGTTTCTCGGAATATCCATAACTGTAGCCGAATTCCAACCGCGGCTGATGCGCTGCGCTAACGCTCCACGCATCCTTGTATGTTGATGCCACACCTGCTGAGATGGTTTCGATCACCGGGGAAGCCGTCGCATCCTGGAGGCAGACTGACTGACCTGGCACGTAGAGCGGCTCCCTGCCTCATTGCTCAGCACGAGGAGTATCAAGAAGCCAGCCGTAAGGCCGGACTTCGCATCACAAGGTCGTGCGGTATCAAATGTGAAGTCGGGGAGCCTGGTGATCAGTTTGCCTGATCTGACCAAGGAGAGACAACCATGCCAACCGTTGGATGCACATCCAGCTGTTGCATGACAGCATCGCGCGGCTGACGCAGTCAGCCCTGTCCATCATCGAGCAGGATACCGAGCTGGCCAACTTCCGAGCGTGTCTGACGGCTGCCAAGGGCATTGCCGACGCCAGTGTCGTCTCCCTCCTCGGCGAGCTGTACCTGGTACCGAGAGAACTGCGTTCTGCCCAAGTCAGCCGCCATGCTGGACTCGACGTCCGTCTGGCTGAATCCGGTAGCAGCATGAAGCGACCCGGTCGGTTGAGCAAGGCAGGTAACGCCTACCTGCGCGCCGCGCTGCACATGCCGGCACTGTCGCTGGTTCACCACGATGCTCGCGCCAAAGCGCATTACGAAGCGCTGATCGGGCGCGGCAAGAAAAAGGTGCAGGCCCTGTCTGCGATCCAGCGAAAGATGCTGACGGAGCTGTGGACCTGCATGAAAACCGGACAGCCCTTCGACATACCACCGCAATTCGACAATGGCACGGTCCGCAGGATGCGTGGAGTCCGAAGGCCGTAACGCATCCGGCTGCACAGTCCTTGCAGAACAAGGACCAACAGGCGTATCATTGAAACACTTGTTTGAATCAGGTGTTTCAATTGGGCGTTTCAACACGCGATCGCATTCTTGATACCGCCGAACGACTGTTTGCCGAGCAGGGCTTTCATGTCGCCACGCTGCGGCAGATCACCCAGGAAGCCGGGGTCAACCTGGCGGCAGTCAACTACCACTTCGGCTCCAAGCAGGCGCTGATGCGCGCCATCTTCAAGCGGCGGCTCGATGCCCTCAACGCCGCACGCATGAAACAGCTCGACATCGCCCTGCAGACCGACCCGCCCGAACTCGAGGAGGTTCTCGACGCTTTCGTGCAGCCGGCGCTGGCGTTTACCCGCGGCGGCGATGCCGAGGGGCAGCGCTTCATGCAGCTGTTGTTGCGCGCCTTTGCCGATCGCGATACTGACCTGCACCAGGCAATGCGCCAGGAATACGCGCATGTCATGCGGCGCTTTGCCGACGCCATCAGCCATGCCCTGCCCGACGCCGACCCCGAACGGCTTCGGCAACAACTGGATTTCATTGTCGGGGCACTGACCCTGACGATGGCAGAATCCGCGCTCAAGGACACCCGCATCATTGCCGGCGAACTGGTTCGTTTCGCCGCCGCCGGATTGCGCGCGCCGGTCACCGAAGAAACCGCTCGCGCCGTCCGCTTTCCCCTGGAGGCTAGATCATGACGCTTTCTCTCGTTGCTCTTCTGTTACTGGCCCTGGCCGTACTGGCCTGGTTCCGTGCCCCGGGCTGGCTGGCTGCCCTGGCCGCCGTCGGCTTTCTGGTTGCCGCCGTTGCCACACCGGCGGGCTGGCCGGCGATTGTGGTCAGCGCCCTGGCCACGCTGGTGCTGGTCCCGCTGGGTTTGCCGCCGCTGCGCCGTGCCTTGATTTCCAACCGACTGTTCGGCTGGTTCAAGTCAGTGCTGCCGCCGATGTCGGCCACCGAACGCGAAGCGCTGGACGCCGGCACCGTGTGGTGGGACGCCGAGTTATTCTCCGGCCGTCCGCGCTGGAAGACCTTGTTCGACTTGAAAAAGCCGGGCGTGAGCGAGCGCGAGCAGGCCTTTCTCGACAACGAGGTCGAACAACTGTGCGCGATGATCGACGACTGGCAGGTCAACCATGAACTCAACGACCTGCCGCCGGAGGTCTGGCAGTTCATTCGCGAGAAGAAGTTCCTGAGCATGATCATTCCACAGGAGTACGGTGGACTGGACTTCTCTTCCCAGGGCAACGCTGCAGTGGTGACCAAGATCGCCAGTCGCAGTCTGTCGGCTGCGGTCACCGTGATGGTGCCCAACTCTCTCGGGCCCGGCGAGTTGCTGATGCATTTCGGCACCGACGAGCAGAAGAACCATTACCTGCCGCGCCTGGCCTCGGGCGAGGAAATCCCCTGCTTCGCCCTGACCTCGCCGCTGGCCGGTTCCGACGCCGCCTCCATGCCCGACGAAGGCATCGTCTGCAAGGGCAACTACAAGGGCGAGGAAGTACTCGGCCTGAAAGTCAGCTGGGACAAGCGCTACATCACGCTGGCGCCGGTAGCCACGGTGCTCGGCCTGGCCTTCAAGGCACGCGATCCGGAAGGACTGCTCGGCGGCAAGAAACACCTGGGCATCACCTGTGCGCTGATCCCCACCGACACCCCGGGCGTTGAAATCGGTGATCGCCACCGCCCGGGCGGCGCCACCTTCATGAACGGCCCGACCCGCGGCAAGGACGTGTTCATTCCGCTCGACTGGGTAATCGGCGGACAGGAACGCGTCGGCCAGGGCTGGCGCATGCTGATGCACTGCCTGGCGGCCGGTCGCGCCATTTCGTTGCCGGCCCAGAGTGTGGCCAACGGCAAGCTGACCAGCATGACCACAGGCGCCTATGCCCGCGTGCGCTACCAGTTCAAGCAGCCCATCGGCCATTTCGAGGGGGTCGAGGAACCGCTCGCGCGCATCGGCGGCGAAACCTACCGCATGGAAGCCGCCCACAAGATCACCCTCAGTGCCCTGGACAACGGTGAAAAGCCGGTCGTGCTGTCGGCCATCCTCAAGGCCTATCTCACCGAGGCCAACCGGCGCGTGCTTAACGACGCCATGGATGTCCACGGCGGCAAGGCCGTGGTCGAGGGACCGGGCAACTACC
>SKXY01000053.1 GCA_007128175.1 Wenzhouxiangella sp.
CCGCTGCGGGTCGGTGACCTTGAACCAGAGGTTCAGGTGGGTCGGCTCTTCCAGCCTTCAGGCGATTCGCCGATGAAAGCGAATATGCACACCAGCCGGAAAGTCGCCATCCCAAGGTCGAAAAGTAGGGACAAGGCATATTGCGATCCCACTGGCGAACACCGCAGAGAGCGCCTTGATGAACAGTCTAATCCCGACCCAGGGCTCGATCAAGTTGATCGGCCAGATCACGCACTCTTTGATCGACCTTTTCGCGACGCTCGATGTGCTCCTGGCGCAGCTTGAGCAGCTCTTCGGACATGTTGAGCGCCACCATCACGGCGATCTTGTCGACAGACGAGACCTTGCCGGAATTGCGGATTTCGCGCATCTGCTGGTCCAGGTGCAGCGCCGACTCCATCAGGCTGCGTCGCTGTTCAGGCGTACACATCACCCGGTACTCGCGGTCGAGAATCCTGACCGTGACCGGCTCGGGTGCCTGGTTGCCGTCGTTCACGATCCAGCCTCTTCCAGCGCCTTGAGGCGCTCGATCATGCCTTCAACGCGCGAACGGGCTTCCTCGTTGCGTTGAACCAGTGTGGCTCGCTCGGCGACCAGTGACTCCTGGCGCGCGCGCAGCGAATTGTTTTCCTCCTCCAGTCGATTGAGCAACTCGAACAGTTCGTTAAGCCGCTGCTGCAATCGATTCAGATTCCCCGATGTTTCTTCCAGAGAGTTCATGGCGCCCAGGATTGTTGTTTTTACAATGGCTTAATAATAGAACCTTATGCACAGGTTCTACAAGCGCCGCCGGCACTGCCCTGCCCCGGCCGTCTTCGTGCAGCTCAGCCCCGACCGCTGCAACGGCGGTGATAAACTGCCGTTTTTCCATCTTGACAAGCTTTTGCGATGAGCAGCGAACAGGAATCCAGGCTGGCATGGCTGCTGGCCCTGGCCGCCGACAGCGACCCGGCCAGCGTCTCCGAGACCCATGCCGTCGTGGTCGGTCTGCTGTGCGCCCGACCCGGACAGGACGAGAACGAACTGGCCACTCACCTGGCCGCACTCCAGGTCGGCGACTGGAGTTCGGACCGCATTCTCGAACAACTCGGGCCGGCGCTGAAGGTGTTGAAAACCGAGCTCGGTTCCAGCGACATGAGCTTTCGCCTGCTGCTGCCGAGCGAAGACCGGCCGCTGAAGGAACGGACCCGCTGCCTGGCGCACTGGTGCTCGGGCTTTCTGACCGGCTTCGGGGCAGCCGAGCCGGTGATCGAATCGGAAGAAGCCGGTGATGCCCTGCGCATGATCGAGCAGATCGCGCGCGCGGCCACCGACCCTGAATCCGACCAGGAAGAAGAGGAATCGGCCTACACCGAATTGACCGAGTTCGTGCGCGTGGCCGTGCTGCTGCTGCGCGAGGAATGCCTGGCGAGATCGTCGCGACCGTCATGATCCGGAACGAAGAGTTCAGCCGCCGACGCAAACGCCTGATGGCCGAAGTCGGCGAGCGCAGCATGGTGGTGCTTGCCGCCGCCCCGGAGCGGCCGCGCAACGGCGATGCCTTCTACCCCTATAGGCAGGACAGTGATTTCCTGTACCTGACCGGCTTCAGTGAACCCGAGGCCATGCTGGTGCTGCTGCCCGGTCGCGAGGCTGGCGAGCAGATCCTGTTCTGCCGCGAGCGCAATCCCGACCGCGAGCGCTGGGATGGCCCGCGCCTGGGCCTGGATGGCGCGCGCGAACAACTCGGCTTCGACGATGCCTTCCCGATCACCGATCTCGACGACATCCTGCCCGGCCTGATGGAAGGCTGCGCGCGCCTGTATCACCTGGTCGGCAAGGACGCCGGGCTGGACCAGCAGATCATCGGCTGGCGCAATCGCCTGCGTGCCGAATCCAGGAGCGACAAGGGTCCCGGCGAGATCGTCTCACTCGAGCACCTGCTGCACGAACAGCGGCTAATCAAGTCGCGCGACGAGCGCCGCTGCATGACGAAGGCCGCGCGCATTTCGGCCGACGCCATGACCCGCGCCATGCAAGTTTGCGCGCCCGGCATGAACGAGGCCGAGCTGACCGCCGAGCTGTTCCATGAATACCAGCGCAACGGCTGCCCGCCGGCCTACCTGCCAATCGTCGCCGGGAGCGCCAATGCCCTGATCCTGCACTACATTGCCAACAACCAGCCGCTGCCTGACGACGGACTGGTATTGATCGATGCCGGCTGCGAGTTCGAAGGTTACGCCGCCGACATCTCGCGCACCTTTCCGGTCAACGGACGGTTCTCCGGGCCGCAGCGCGAGCTTTACGACATCGTGCTGGCCGCCCAGCACGCCGCCATCGACCAGGTTCGTCCGGATCGCCCGTTCGAGGCTTTTCACGACGCGGCCGTGCGCGTGCTGGTCGAGGGCCTGATCGAGATCGGCCTGCTTGGCGGCAGCGTTGACGACAACATCAGTGAGGGCCACTTCCGGCGCTTTTACATGCACAAGACCGGCCACTGGCTGGGCCTGGATGTACACGACGTCGGCGAGTACCGCATCGACGAGCAATCGCGCGTACTGGAGAAGAACATGGTGCTGACCGTCGAGCCGGGACTCTATATCGGTGATGATGACGACATCCCCGAACGCTTCCGCAACATCGGCATTCGCATCGAGGACGACGTGCGCGTGACCGACGACGAACCCGAGGTGCTGACCAACCGGGTGGTGAAACAGCCCGACGAGATCGAACAGGTCATGCGGGGATGAAGCGTTTCGACGTGGTCATCGTCGGCGGCGGGCTGGCCGGCTCGGCACTGGCCGTCGCGCTTGGGCGGGCCGGGCGTTCGGTGGCCCTGATCGAGGCCGCACCGCGCAAGGCCGGCGACAGGCCGAGCTTCGATGATCGCACCCTGGTGGTCAACGCCGCCTCGCTCAATATCCTGACCAACCTGGGCATTCTCGACCCGGATCTTGCCGCCTGCGATATTCGCCACATCGAGATCACCCGGGCCGGCGCTCCCGGCCACCTGACACTGTCGGCTGCCGACTACGGCTACGAGCGCTTCGGTGCTGTCATCGTTGCCCACGAACTGGGCGCGGCCATGCTCTCGGCCCTGGAGCACACCGAAGGCGTCGAAGAATTCTGCCCCACCAGCCTCGACCGCTTCAGGGCCACGGACAAGCAAGTCGAGCTGCAACTCGCCGACGGCCGGCAACTGATCACCGACCTGCTCGTCGGTGCCGACGGGACAAACTCCCTGGTGCGCGAGCTGGCTGGCATGACCAGCCGTCGCCACGACTACGGCCAGTCGGCCATGATCTTCAACGTGCTGACCGAACAGCACCGGCCCGATACCGCCTTCGAGCGCTTCACCATCGACGGCCCGCTGGCCCTGCTGCCGCAACCGGCCGGGCGCATGGGGGTGGTCTGGGTCGGCGACAGCCACCGCATCCAGTCAGCAGCGGACATGGACGACAGCGAGCTGGCGTCGCGTCTGCAGCAGCGTTTCGGATCAGGACTGGGCAACTTCAAGCAACCGGGACGACGCGCCCGCTATCCCCTGACCCAGCTTCGTACCGAGCACCCCGTCGCCCGTCGCACCGCAGTCATTGGCAATGCCGCCAACACCGTGCACCCGGTCTCGGCCCAGGGTTTCAACCTGGGGCTGCGCGATGTCGCCGCGCTGGCCGACGTCATCGCATCCGCCGAAGATCCGGGCTCGACCGAAGCCCTGGCACAGTATCTCGCAGCCCGCCGCCATGACCAGTCCTCCACCGTGGCCTATACCGACACCCTGGCGCGCGCCTTCACCAATCCCTCGCTGGCCGGACAGCTGGCCAGTTCATTGGGACTTGTCGCCCACGCCGCCTGGCCGTCGCTGAGCGCACGACTGGTCCGTTCGGCCATGGGCTTTCGTGAACCGGTCAGTTCGCTGGCCCGGGAGCCATTGGCATGAGCAAGGATTTCGATATCGTTGTTGCCGGCGGCGGCGTGGCCGGCGCGGTCACCGCCGCCCTGCTCGCCCGTCAGGGCCGGCGCGTGGCACTGGTCGATCGCAAGCGGCCGAGGGCACCCGAAGCGGATGCGGAGTTCGACCCGCGCGTGGTCGCCATCAGCCCCGGCGCGCGCAACGTACTCAGCGCCGCCGGTGCTTGGCAACACGTCCCGGAGGAGCGGGTCGGCCCGTATGCGCGCATGGCCGTGCAGGCCGATGGCGGGCACGTGGAATTCGCCGCCAGCCAGCACGGGCTGGAGCAACTGGGCTGGATTGTCGAAATCCCGACCCTGCAGGCTGCCGCCTGGCAGTCGCTGGCAAGCCAGACCGGAGTAGTCGACATCATGGCCCCGGCCGGCGTGGAATCATTCGAGCCGCGAACCAACCGTCTGGGCGTCGAACTCGACAACGGCGATCACATTCGGACGCGCCTGCTGATTGCCGCCGACGGCGCCCGCAGTCGCCTGCGCGAGCAGGCCGGCATCGAAGTCGACCAGTGGCACTACAACCAGCACGCGCTGGTCACCCATGTGACCACGGAGCGGCCGAACTCCGGCATCGCCTGGCAACGCTTTACCGAACACGGTCCGCTGGCACTGTTACCGCTGGCCGACGGTCGTTCCTCCATCGTCTGGTCGCAACCCACTGATCGCGCCCAGGCCCTGCGCGAGATGGACGAGGCCGACTTTCTCGAAGAGCTCAACGCACATCAGGACAGTCCGTTCGGCCAGGCCACGGCCTGCATCCACCGCTACACCCTGCCCCTGGTCCGCCGCCAGGCCAGGCAACTCGTCGCCGGCCGCCTGGCCCTGCTCGGCGACGCCGCACGCACCGTTCATCCGCTGGCCGGCCAGGGTCTGAACCTGGGGCTGATGGATGCCGCGGCTCTGGCCGAGGTGCTGGAGGCCTGGCGGCCGGAAGACGATCCGGCTGATGCACTGGCGCGCTACGAGCGCTGGCGCCTGAGCGCGGGGACGCTGATCGCCGGCGGCATTCACGCCATCAATGAAATCACCACCGGTAATCCCCTTGGCCGGCGGGCCGCCGCACTGGGCTTTGGTGCGGCATCCGCCCTGTGGCCGCTGAGGCAGTTATTCGTCGAGCGCGCCTGCGGGCTGGACAGCGACAGTCCCCGGCTGGCGAGAACCACGCCGTGAACGCCCCCTCGCCGCTTAAGGCCGGCATTTTCGTGCTAGCTGGCGCGATCATGATTTCATTTGCCGCGATCTTCGCGCGGCTGACCGAAATGCCGCCGACCACCTCCGGCTTCTATCGCATGGTATTCGGCTGCCTCGCCTTCGCCGGCCTGCTGCTGATCAGGCCCGAAATGCGTGAGGGCCTGCGCGACAACTGGTCGGGATCATTCCTGATCGGTGCGCTGTTCGCCGCCGACATCTGGTTCTGGCACCGTGCCATCGAGTACATCGGGCCGGGACTGTCGACCCTGATGGCCAACCTGCAGGTCTTCGTGCTCACCGCCGTGGGCGTGATCTGGATGCGCGAGCGCGTCGGTTGGCGCTTTGCCAGCGGCCTGGCCCTGGCCATGGGCGGATTGTGGCTGTTGTTCGGCCGCGACTGGGCCAACCTGCCGCCAGACTACCGCCTCGGCGTGGTACTGGGCGTACTCACCGCGCTGGCCTACGCCTTCTACCTGCTGGCGCTCAGGGGCTTCCAGATCCGCCACAGCCATATCCGCCCCGAAGCGCGCCTGCTGCAATCAACGCTTTGCTGCGGCCTGGTGCTGGGTGCGGCCAACCTGCTCGAGGGTAACGACTTCGTCATTCCCACCTGGCAGGCCTTCTGGTCACTGGTCGGCCTGGGCGTGGCCTGCCAGATGCTGGGCTGGCTGCTGATCACGCGCGGCATGCCCTTCCTGCCCGCCGCGCTGGTCGGCCTGCTGCTGCTGATCCAGCCGTCCTCGTCGATTGTCTGGGACATGATCCTGTTCGGCCTGCGCTTGGAACCCTGGCAGATCGTCGGCATCGTGCTGGCCCTGATCGGCATCTACCTGGGCATGCGCTCGGCCGCCCGGCGGAGGGTCGGACCGTAGTCCGTTCACGGTTTTTGGCAAAGTGAACGAACCCTGATGATGCCCCGTGGGCACGACAGCAACAAGAGAAACCCACCACAGAGACACAGAGATCACAGAGAAACATCTGTGTCTCTGTGGTGAACCCGATCTCGTTGTCCAATGCCCCCTATAGCCGCCAGTCGATCGGTTCGACGCCGCGGCTTTCCAGCCAATCATTCGCCTTCGAGAAATGCCGGCAGCCGAGGAAGCCGCGGTGGGCCGACAGCGGCGAGGGGTGCGGCGCCTTGAGTACCAGGTGGCGTTGCGTGTCGATGCCGGCGCCCTTGCGCTGGGCATGGCTGCCCCAGAGCAGCAAGACGACATTGTCGCGACGGGTGTTGACGGCCTCGACGACGGCATCGGTGAACTGTTCCCAGCCCTTACCCCGGTGGGCGCCGGCGTTGCCGCGCTCGACGGTGAGCACGGCGTTGAGCAGCAGCACGCCGCGCTCGGCCCAGGCCTGCAGGCAGCCGTGGGCAGGCATGCTGACGCCCAGGTCGGATTCGATTTCCTTGTAGACATTGACCAGCGAAGGCGGAATCCGCACCCCCTCCTTTACCGAGAAACACAAACCGTGCGCCTGGCCGGGGCCGTGGTATGGGTCCTGGCCGAGAATCACCGCCTTGACGTTGGACAGCGGCGTGGAGTCGAGGGCGTTGAAGATGCACTTGCCGGGCGGATAGATCGTCGTCCCCGCCCGGCTGCGCTCGAGCAGAAACGCTCGCAGCTGCTTCATGTAGTCCTTATCGAACTCCCCGCCGAGTACTTCCAGCCATTCGGGATGCAATTTGATGGATTGTTCTTCAGACATGGCAGATAGGGCTGTATCGAGGTGCGAGGAGGAAGGATCAAGGATAAAGGATCTAAACCGCCCTTGAGCCTTGAACCTTGTACCTACCCCAACCCGGTTATCATATCGACTTCTCCGAACCATGCTCCAACCGTGTCAGAAACCAACACGCCAATCAAAACCGATGCCGTCATCGTCGGCGCCGGGCCCGTCGGGCTGTTCCAGGTCTTTGAACTGGGCCTGCTGGGCCTGAAGGCCGAAGTGGTCGATTCGCTGCCGCAGATCGGCGGCCAGTGTGCCGAACTGTACCCGGAAAAGCCCATCTACGACATCCCCGCCTGGCCGGTAATCGGCGCCCAGGAGCTGATCGACAAGCTGATGGAGCAGATCGCGCCGTTCGATGCCGGCTTTCACCTGGGACAGCAGGTGCAGCGTTTCGAAAAACGCGAGGACGGCCGCTTCACGGTGGTCACCTCAAAGGGTGTGGAATTCGACGCCGGCGCGGTCATCATTGCCGCCGGACTCGGCGCTTTCCAGCCGCGCCGGCTGAGATCGAAGGGCGTCGACACCATCGATGCATCACGCATCCACTACAAGGTAACCGACCGCGAGCACTTCCGCGGCAAGCGGCTGCTGATCCTCGGCGGCGGCGACTCGGCGCTGGACTGGACCATGGATCTGGCCGAGATCGCCGAGTCCATCGACCTGGTGCACCGGCGCAAGGAATATCGCGGCCAGGTCGCTTCGGTGACCAAGGTACGCGAACTGGCCGGCCAGGATCGGGTCAGTGAGCGCCAGGGCATCATCTCCGAGATCGAACCCGGCGACAACGGCGGCCTGCGCCTGCACTTGATGGATCTGGAGCGCAACCGTTCCATCGTCGAGGGCGACGAGGTGCTGGTCTTCTGGGGCCTGGCCCCGGACCTCGGCCCGATTGCCGAATGGGGGCTCGATCTGGAGAAAAAGCAGATCCGGGTCGATACCGAAAAATTCCAGACCTCGATCGAAGGGGTGTTCGCCATCGGCGACATCAACTGGTATCCCGGCAAGAAGAAGTTCATCCTGTCGGGCTTTCACGAGGGTGCGCTGGCCGCATTCGGCGTGCAGAAATACGTTTACCCGGAAGCTCGCCAGTTCGTGCAGTACACCACCACCAGCCCGATCATGCACAAGCGCCTGGGCGTGAAGGGCGAGTAGTTCCGACGACTACTGAACCCGCTCCAGCGCTCGGCCATAAGCCTGCGGCGAGAAACCGGCCATACGCGTCTCGCCGATGAAGATCAGCGGCACGCCGCGGCCGTTGAGCTCCTGGAACTTCCGGTTGTTGGTGGTCGAGGCCTCGACATCGATCTCCAGGTAGTCCACGCCGTTGTCGTCCAGATAATCGCGGGCCTGGTCGCAGTAGCCGCACCAGGGCGCGGTAAAAAACACCACGTCGTGCCCGGGACTGATGTCACGGGCTTCGACCGATTCGACGTCCACGGTCAGCAAACGCCAGGCGACGATGGCCAGCAGGCCGAAGATCAGCAGGCGAGTGAAGGTCATGGATCAACTCTCCGGTTGCAGTTCCAGTTTGAATATCAGATCGACGCGATCGCGAATGAAGTCGGGGTCCTCGAACTCACCGGTGCCGACGTTCCAGTCCAGGCGCATGATCTCTGCATTACCCTCAAGCACCCACGGGTCGCTGTCGGTATCCAGCACCATAGTCACGGACTGGGTTGAAGATACCGACTTGATCGCCAACTCGCCCTCGGCAACATGGCGATCGCCGTCGGCCTCGATCGCCTGGCTGGTCCAGGTCGATTCCGGAAACTGATCGACAGCGAAGAACTCGTCATCCTTCAAGGCCTGGTTACCATCGCGGTTGCCGACATCGGCGCTGCCGGTCTTGACCTTGACTTCGATGGCAGACGTCGACAGGTCGTCGTCGGTCAGGCACAAGCGTACCGAGAACTGGCCGAACTGTCCCCGAAACGGGGTGCCCTCGGCCACGCCCGAGAAGCGCAACTCGCCGCTTTCCTCATCGGCCGTGTAGCAGTTCTCGTCGGCCATAGCAGCGGTCGCGGCAGCCAGCGCCATCATGATCGCCAGCCATTTCAGTGTCTTCGCCATATCGGCAGCATCCTTTTGAGTACGTCGTCCTTGAGCCAGAAGTGATGGCGGAGAGCGGCAAGCGCATGACCGACGGCCACCACGCCCAGCAAAACCCCCAGCACCTGGTGAACCCGGGCCATGATATCTTCCAGCGCTTCGTTCGAGTCGACCAGCGAGGGGAAGTTCACCGGTCCCCACCAGTAATCCCCCAGCCCGGCGGCCGAGGAATACAGCCAGCCCGACAGCGGCATGGCGAAGATCAACCCGTAGAGCAGCCAGTGGCCGGCGTGCGCACCAATGCGCTCCCAGCGTGCCATGTGATCGGGCAACGGCGGCGGCCGGTTGAACAGACGCCAGAGCAATCGCAATACAGCCAGACCCAGCACCGTCATGCCGATGGTCTTGTGCTGTGTGACCAGCTCGAAACGTGCGCGGAAACCCTCGACGTTGTCGATGCGCCAGGCCCAGGTGTACTGGAACAGGATCAGGGCCACGATCAGCCAGTGGAAGAGCTGGC
>SKXY01000054.1 GCA_007128175.1 Wenzhouxiangella sp.
AATGGAAACGGCAACGGCTACAAGGGTCGTGGACGCGGCGTGGAGATGACGCTGGCCGGCCTGGTGATGGCAATCAGAAAACGCCCCGGCAAGGGGGCATTCGTGGCCATCGATGACGGCACTGCACGGCTGGAAGTGGCCATCTTCGATTCACTGTACAACCAGATTGCCGACCGCCTGGTGGCCGACGAAATCCTGGTGGTGCGCGGTCGCGTCGAAGTCGATGATTTCCGCGGTGGCTTCCGCATGGTGGCCGATGAGGTTCTCGACGTCGACCAGGCCCGGGAGCGCTTCGCCCGCGGACTGGAGATCGAGATCCTGCGGCCGGCGGTCGAGTTCGATCACGACCTGGCGGCCGCCATGCAGCCCTACCGCAGTGGACAGACACCGGTCATCGTGCACTATCGCAACGAAGCGGCACAGGCCTTGCTGAAGCTGGGGACGGATTGGCAGGTCGCGCCGTCATCGGAACTGCTGGCGGCGGTCTCCGGACTGAAAGGGGTTGAACGAGTCCGACTTCGCTATTGAAAACGGTCAGAAACTCGCCGCGCGGGCCGAGTGATTGATCAACAAGCGACCGCTCGTGTAACAGGCGTTGAGAAATGCGGCCACGGTCTCCACTGCCTCACCGGTCTGCTGATGAAGGTCGTCGAGGGTGATCGGAGCTCGAATCAATGCCTGTGCCAGCCTCTGAAACCGGTCATTCTCGATGGCCTGGGGAGGTACCTGCGTCAACATGAATTCGTAGCCGCCGATCAGGTCCGGATGCAGTTTGCCGCGTGATTGTGCCAGACCGGCGAACCACTTCAGTTCTGCCAGCGAGCGCTGATGCATTCCTGCAATACGTTCAACGAGCTCCTCGCTGCCAATGGGAACACCGGCAGTTTCGGCCAGCGGCTGAGCAAACATGACGGGCGTCAGGTCGGTAATGGCACCGTCGTAGTACCAGGTTCCCGAACCGGGGTCCATGATGAGTTCGGGCCAACCCTGCTCGCTGAGCAGCACTGGTGTTGTCCAGGTCGCCCGGCGAAGGTGCTCGGCCAGCGGGCAATGGTCATCGCTGATTTCCAGACCCTCCCAGATCGGCTCTTCGGGGCCGGCCGGCTCGTCGCCGTCATCCATGACCTCACCCCTGGCCAGCCTGGAAAGCAGTTCGAGAAACTCACGGGAACGCAAGGGCTTGCGAAGCACAAGACGCGCCGGAAAATCGCGCTGCCGGGTCAAGGCAATGACATCGTCGCCCCCGACCGCATCCCAGATCTCGGCTCCGTCCGGAGAATCGACATCGATAACGGTGAACTCACCGCCGATTCGATCCGTCACCTGCCAGACGGGCTGACTGCCAGCCAGGTTGAGCAGGGAGCGCATCACCGTCAGTTCTTTCCGGCCGGTGTGCAGTACGGACAAAGTCAGGGACTGGGGCATCAAAAGCGCTTCCAACGGTTCGTTCTTGTAAACCAGAATAGCGTCAGAGAAGAAAAAACCCAAGAAAAATCAGTGAGAAGCGGTTCACACTTTCCGTACCCCGGCGACCGTATATTCAGAACGCAAGGCTGTCGAGCAACCGCCGCACATCGCCCATGGCAGAGGACAGCACCCGCTTTATCTCTTTCAGCGTGATCGGCTCCTGTTCCAGCCCAGCAGCGGCATTGGCAACCACGGACAGGCTCGCATAATCCAGCCCGGCCTCACGGGCCAGTGCGGTTTCCGGCATGCCGGTCATCCCGACCATAGAGCAACCGTCGCGTGCCAACCGAGCAATTTCCGCCGCCGTTTCCAATCGCGGCCCCTGGATGACGGCCATGCAGCCACCGTCCAGAACCGGAACACCTGCCAACTCCCCTGCATCCAGCAACGCCTGCCGGACAGGTCCTTCAAACGGATTGGCGAACTCGACATGCACCAGCGGCGACTCGCTGTCGTCGCTGAAGGTGTGAGGCCGACCCCAGGTGTAGTCGATCAACTGATCAGGAACGACCAGGCACCCCGGGGCGATGGACGGATCGACACCGCCCACGGCATTGATCGAGATGATTCGCCTCACACCCAGTCGTTTGAGACCGTCGATGTTGGCCCGATAGTTGATCCGGTGCGGAGGAATTCGGTGCGGACGACCATGCCGGGCAAGAAACCAGGCTTCGGTCCGATCAAGGGCGACACGGGCAACCGGTGCCGAAGGCTCACCCCAGGTTGTTTCCATGGCCTGTTCTTCGAGAACGGGAAACAGATCCAGCGCACCCGTTCCGCCGATGATTGCCAGCTCGCTCATCAGTCTATACCGCCCAGATCTCGTCGAGCTGACGCCAGTAGCCGTGCAAGTCCATGCCGCAGCCGAACACGTAGCGATCGGGAACCTCCAGGGCAAAATCGTCGACACGGTCGCGAGCCAGCCCTCGATCATGTTGCTTCAGAGCCAGAACCGCAGTGGTCAGGCCGGCAACGCCGTCGGCAAGTAGGCGCTTGCGAACCGCGTCCATGGTGTACCCCTCGTCAAAGATGTCATCGACAAGCAATATGTGACCGCGAAGTCGTTCCCGGTCCGGCACGTGCACCCAGTCGATATCGCCGCCTGTCTTTTTTCCCCGATAGCGTGTGGCATGTACGTATTCAATCCGCAGCGGGCGTCTGATGCGACGGGTCAGTTCCACCGCCGGGTACATGCCGCCATTCATCAACACCACCACGGTGACCGTCTGGTCAGACGGCAGCGCAGTCTCCAGCCGCCGCGCCTGCTGATCGAGGGCTGCCGAAACCCGCTCGGCCGTGACAACAAGTTCAGCTTCTTCCGGCCAGCTCACGGCGGTCTCACTGGCCATTGGAACCCTGCTCCCGGCCTTGAAGAAGCGCCATTTCCTCCGCCATTTCCAGCTTCAGCGTACGTGTCGGGAACGCAATCTCGGCACCATTGCGCTGGATGATCTCGCCGATATTGATCAGCACGTCTTCGCGCACCTGGTGGTACTCGGTCCACACCACCGTCTTTGTGAAGCAATAGATCATGATATCGAGCGAGTGCGGCCCGAACACGTTGAAATGCACCATGGTCGTCTGGGTGGTATCCAGGTCCGGATGGTCGTGGATGTAGTCCCGGATCTCGTCGACGATCTGGCGCGTTTTCAGGAAATCGTCGTAACGAATGCCAACGTGCTCGAAGATCTGTCGATGGGTCATGCGCGAGGGATTTTCCACCGTAATGGTGGTAAAGGTGGCGTTCGGCACGTACATCGGCCGCTTGTCGAACTTGCGAATAGTGGTCATGCGCCAGCCGATCTTCTCGACCACGCCCTCGATTTCCTGGTCCGGCGAGCGCACCCAGTCACCGACCGAGAGCGGCCGGTCCAGAAACAGCATGAATCCACCAAAGAAATTGGCCAGCAGGTCGCGTGCCGCCAGACCGACCGCAATGCCGCCGACACCGCCGGCTGCGAGAAAACCGGATATGGGAATGTCGAGGATGCTGAGGACGGTCAACGCACCCGTCAGCAGGATCGCGATGCGCACAATCCGGCCGAGCACGCTTACCGTGGTGATGTCTACCGATTCGTTGCGTTTACGCCGCGCGACAACAAAGGCTTTCTCAAAACCGGTCGCCAACCGAAAGAAGAACCAGGTTGCCGCCAGGACAAGGCCCAGCTGCTGAATCACGGCGAGAAAATCGGCATCGAAACCGATCGCGTCAGTGTGCGGGGTGGCGACGCGAGCGGCCATCACGATGCCCTGCCACCAGATCAACAGCGAGATCGGGCGTTTGCCAGCATAGACGACCGCGTCGTCCCACATCTGGCTGGTTTTCTCGGCTAGGCGCTCCAACCGGTGGATAAACAGACGGTAGACGAATTCCAGCAGCAGGGCGACCAGGATAATGATGAAAGCCTGAAGAACCCAGCCGGGCATTCCGACCACTTCGCTCACATTCTCGACGATATCGACAACTTCTTCCATTTATTGCTCGCTCAGCCTCTTCAATGAATCGCGCCAGGACCTGAACTCCGGCACGGTCAGTTGTTCTTCCAGCGACGCCATCGGACGACCGTACAGTCCTTCCAGCCGGCCGGCGCCGGGAGCTGGCAGTTCCAGTTTGTCATGCAGCAGTTCGGCCACTGAAGCGGGACGACAGACCAGCACGGCTTCGCAACCGGCAGCCGCCGCCAGGCTCAGGCGGTCGGCCAGATCGCCGCCGGGTGCCGCTCCCAGCATGTCGAGATCATCCGAAATGACCACTCCGGCAAAACCGAGGGCATCACGCAGATATTCTCCGATCCACCGCCCGGAGAAGCCGGCCGGCCGCTCATCCCGAGCCGGGTAGCAAACGTGGGCCATCATAACGCTATCGAGTTGTGCCGCAAGGGTGGCAAACGGCTGCATGTCCACCGAAAGTTCGGCCAACGGACGGTGATCGATGACGACTTCATGATGAGAATCGGCCGCGACCGAACCATGCCCGGGGAAGTGCTTGCCACAGGATTTCATCCCAGCATCGCGCATACCGGCCAGATAGAACGCCCCAAGGTCGCAGACCGTCTCCGGATCATCACTCAGGGCGCGATCCCCGATTACCTGGCTGCCCCGATCAAGATCAAGCACCGGCGCCCAGCTCAGGTCAACGCCATGCCCCAGCACCTCGGCTGCCATCACGCGGCCATGCCGGTAAGCCAGATCACGCGCGCGATCCGGGTTACTGCGATACCAGCGTCCGAGGAGTCCCAGAGGCGGCAACGGCGTGAAACCATCCCGGAACCGCTGCACCCGGCCACCTTCCTGATCGACCGTGATCAACAGTCGCGGCGAACGCAATTCAGCGATGGCGGCACAAAGCTCGCGTAATTGTTCCGAGGACCGATAGTTACGGCTGAACAGGATGACACCGCCGACCGCGGGATGGCAAAGCTGCTCCCGGGTCGATTCGTCGAGCTCGAGACCATCGATGCCGACAATCAGCGGCCCCAGCGGTAGTTCAAAGACACTCATTACCGTTCGAACAGCGCAATGGACTCGACGTGAGCGGTGTGCGGGAACATATCGGCGATGCCGGCACTGACCAACCGGAAGCCATGTTCCCGTACCAGTTCCCCGGCATCACGCGCCAGCGTGGCCGGGTTGCAAGACACATACACCACCCGCTTCGCACCGCTGCCGGCCACCACCGGCAGAATCTCGAGTGCACCTGAACGCGGCGGGTCGATCAGCACCTGGTCGAATCCGGCGCGATACCAGGCCCGCGTGGAAACATCCTCGGCCAGGTCGGCAACTTCCCAGTCGATGTTGTCCAGCCCGTTTCTTTGCGCGTTTTCCCGGCCGGCCTCGACCAGCTCCGCGGCACCCTCGACGCCGGTCACTCGACCAGCACGCCTGGCCAGCGGCAAAGTGAAATTACCCAGGCCGCAGAACAGATCGAGCACACGATCGTCCGGGCCGGAATCGAGCAGGGCCACCGCTTTCGACACCAGCGCCCGGTTGATCGCGGCATTGACCTGGATGAAGTGCTGCGGATGAAAGGCAAGATCGATATCAAACTCGTCCAGGCGGTAGTTCAACCGATGCTGATCGGGGCACAGCCGGTGAACTGTGGTCGGACCCTTGGGCTGCAGGTAGACAGCGATATCGTTCTCGGCCGACCAGGCACGCAGTGATGTCTCATCTTCGGCAGTCAGCGGCCTCAGGTGACGGATCACGATGGCCGAGCTCTCGTCACCGCTGGCCGTCTCGATCTGCGGTACGGCGTCGGCCACCGACAGTGTACCCAGCAACTGCGACAGGCTGAGAAGTCGATTGCTGAAATCCGGATGCAGGACGCGGCAGTTGCCGACATCGGCCACGAAACGTCCCTGCGGTTCGCGGAAACCAACCAGCACCCTGCCCTTGCCCTTGACCAGTCGCGCACTGAGACGGCTGCGACGACGATAGAACCACGGCTCGGCCGAGATCGGGTCCCACCACTCTTCAGGAGTGACCTCGCCGATACGGGTCAGGTTGTCGACCAGGCGCTTGTGTTTCCAGTCGAGCTGGGCGGAATGGTCGAGATGCTGCAGCGCACAACCACCGCACTGATCAAACCAGGGGCATTCCGGCTCGACCCGATCGGTGGAAGGCTCGAGCACGCTCTCGCACAGGGCCTCGTCGAAACGGCGATTGCGGTCGATCAGGCGCGCGGAAACCCGCTCCCCCGGCAATGCACCGTGCACGAACACGGCCTTTTCCTGGTGGCGCCCCACCCCGCGTCCGTCATGCGCCAGGTCGGTAATGTCGATCTCGATTGGTTCTGCCGGCAGTTTTCGGCGTCTTCTTGGCATGATCTTGATTTTCTGGTTTGTTGGTTGGACCCACGAAAGCAAAAGGGCTTGCCTCCCGAAGGATGGCAAGCCCCGGATGATACCCGCTGTAATCGACGTCAGTCGAAGTCGAGCGAATCAACGAACGCAAGAATCAACGAATCAACCTTTACTTCTGCGTCCATTCACCGTCCGCACCCTGGTAGTACCAGCCGTCGCGCGCGTTGGCGACCCACTGACGGGCGAAGGTCTGACGAATCTCGTCTTCCCACTCTGGATGGCCATTGGCCACCGCGATCTCCCGGTAAACGGCATTGCGATCCGAGTTCTCCTCGCCCACCACCCGTTCGAGATTCCGGCGGTCAGCGAGGCCCACGGCGGAGCGGTCGCGAATTTCGACCAGACCGTTACGGGTCAGGCCGATGGCGCCGGCATCATACCAGTCGGCCAGGTGCTCGCGATGGCGTTCGGCCATGCGCTGCTTGATCGCCTGCACCTGGGGTGTATCGATATTGATATTGGGCTGCTGGGCATAGGCCGAGCTGATCAGGCTCATGGACAGAAAACCGCCGCCACCGGCATTCGGCTCAGTGGCCGGCGGGCGCGTGGCGGCCTCGCCGATGACATCCTGGATGAAGCGATCAGCGGCACGCTCGGCGGCCGCCTCCGGGAAATAGACATTAATGGTCACGCAGGCGGCCAGCACCAGCGTGAACGCGATGATCGAAAGTGATACCAATCGGTTCATGACCCGAAATCTCCTTGAGTACTGCTCGGCCCCGTAATCGGTGACAGCACCAGTGTCCGCCATCGCCCCTGAATTCCTACTGAACAGTCTAGTGGGAAACAGGAACAAAGGGGAAGAGAAAATTGCGCGACAGAAGTCGCCGGATCCGGACAAGAGCTCTGATCAACTCTCGTCTCGGGCCATGGCCAGGGCATCGGTCAGGCGGCGACAACCGCGCAGGGTCATGCGCGTGCGCACACCCTTGAGGTTGCCCTCGGGCACCAGCGCGGTCTCGAAGCCCTGGCCGGCCGCCTCGCGCAGGCGCTCCTCGCCGTTGTAGACCGGCCGCAGCTCACCGGCCAGGCCGACCTCGCCGAATGCCACCAGCTTCTGCGGCAACGGCTTCTCCCGCAGCGACGACTGCAAGGCCAACGCGATGGCCAGGTCGCTGGCGGTCTCGGTGACACGAATTCCGCCCGCGACGTTGATAAAAACGTCCTGATCCGCGATGGCGATGCCGGCATGGCGATTCATCACCGCCAAAAGCATGGCCAGCCGGTTGGGATCGATGCCGACCGCTACTCGCCTGGGGTTGGACAAGGTGGATGGGGCAACAAGTGCCTGCACCTCGACCATCATCGGGCGTGTTCCTTCGCGCGTGACCAGCACGCAACTGCCCGGTGCCGGCTCGGACTGTCCCGACAGGAAGATGGCGGAAGGATTACCGACGGCTTTCAGCCCCTTGTCGGTCATGGCAAAAACGCCCAGCTCGTTGGCCGCACCAAAACGGTTCTTGACCGCCCTTATCAGCCGATAGCGACTGCCCGAATCCGACTCGAAGTAAAGCACGGCATCGACCATGTGCTCGAGCACGCGCGGCCCGGCCAACGCCCCTTCCTTGGTGACATGCCCGACCAGCACCACCGCGCAGCCGGTCTGCTTGGCGAACTGCACCAGGCGGGCAGCGCACTCGCGAACCTGGGCCACGGCGCCCGGTGCCGATTGCAGAGTCTCCGTCCATAGCGTCTGGATCGAATCAACAACCATGAAGGCCGGCTTGCGTTCGGCGGCCGTGGCCAGCACCGTTTCCAGGCTGGTTTCGGTTAGGCAATCGAGTTGCCCCGGGTCCAGACCGAGACGCCTGGCGCGCATTGCCACCTGGGCTGCCGACTCCTCACCGGTCACGAAAAGGCTGCCGTGGCTCGCGGCCAGCGCATCCTGCACCTGCAACAACAAAGTCGACTTGCCGATGCCCGGATCGCCGCCCAGCAGCACCACCGAACCGGGGACCAGACCGCCCCCAAGTACGCGATCAAGCTCGCTCAGACCGGATGGCAGGCGTGCGGTCGCTTCATCGGCCTGCACATCGGCCAGGCTGAGCACCTTGGCCGACGCCACCCCCGTCCAGTTGCCACGCCCTTTCGGCCCCTTGGCCACGCCGACCTCAGCAACGCCCTCTTCAAGCGAGTTCCACGCCTGACAGTCCGGACATTGCCCGGACCACTTGGGAAACGATGCACCGCACTCGCGGCAGGTATAGACGGACTTGGGTTTCGGCATATCGTTATTGTACGGGTCGCCCGGAAAAACCGGCCAGCTTTTCGCCCTTACCTCTCTTCTTGTCCCCTTGTCGCCTTTGCTCTTGTCCCGTAATCCCCTTCCCCTCGACCTCGCTTTCCCTTACCTTTATCGGCGTGAATCAGAAGGAACAGCCCATCATCGGCGAATCGCCCGCCTTCCTCGAAGTGCTCGAGGAGGTTTCGCGGGCTGCCGCGCTCAATCGCCCGGTGTTGATCGTTGGTGAGCGCGGAACGGGCAAGGAGGTTGTAGCAGAAAGACTGCACTTTCTCTCCAGTCGATGGGACGGACCGCTGGTGCGTGTCAACTGCGCGGCCATCAGCGAATCCCTGCTGGAGTCGGAGTTGTTTGGACATGAAGCGGGGGCTTTCACCGATGCCAGCCGACAGCGCAAGGGACGTTTCGAGCAAGCCGACGGCGGCAGCCTGTTTCTTGATGAGCTGGCCAGCACGTCGATGGCGGTGCAGGAGAAGATCCTGAGAGTCATCGAGTACGGGCGATTCGAACGACTGGGCTCTTCGCGCGCCGTGGAAATCGATGTGCGGATCATCGGCGCCAGCAACATTGACCTGCCCACCCTGGTCGATGAGGGTCAGTTTCGTGCCGACCTGCTCGATCGGCTGGCTTTCGACGTCATCACGCTTCCGCCCCTGCGCGAAAGGCGCGAGGACATGCTTCCGCTGGCAGAGCACTTCGCCATGCGCATGAGCCATGAGCTA
>SKXY01000163.1 GCA_007128175.1 Wenzhouxiangella sp.
AACCCGAATTCGAGTTCCGCCATGCCGGAACATCGACTGCATCCGCCTCGGTTCATGATTCCCCGCTTGTTTGCGCTTCAACCAGGACCTGAATGTAACGGCGACGCCCTCCACCTGCAAGTCGGGTCAGTCCTGCTGACGACGGAACAGGTACTCCTGCATGCCACCGCCCAGCAACATGGTCCGCTCATGGGTAAACCCCGGCATGCACTGCTCGAGATCACGTGCACCGTAGCGTGGCGCCGGCACCGGCTCATCGTCTGCCACCACCGCGTCCAGCGTGCCCGGCCCGGCCGGAGAGAAGGAGAGCGGCGTGGCCGGCATGGTACGCGCCGAGTACTCGATCAGGGCATGCAGGCGGGCACCGGGCCGGCAACGGGGCGCCAGCGCGGCAACGGTTATGCCGATCTGATCAGTCGACAGGTAGTTGAACAGGTTCCAGCACAACACCAGGTCGACCCGCTCCTCGCCGGCCGGCGGCAGGGCGGCCTGAACCAGGGCCGAGAACGCCTCGGGCTCGAGCCTGTCGAGCCCACTGCCCGCCCCGGCCGTGATGGCCATCACATCCAGCCGGCAGCGCCGGCCATTGAGCAGGGAAACCGTACCCGAACGGACGACGCCCAGATCGAGCACCACGTGTCGCTGCTCGTCTTCCAGCGCGCCGATCGCGCTCTCGAACAGCGGCACGCGCAGCTCGAGACGCTCTGGCTCAGGCATCCGTTCAGCGGTGGCTGTGGCCATCAATCAGATGATCCATCACCTTATTCAGGATTTGGGCGAGGCGTTGCCGCCTGCAGCCGGCTTCTCTGAACCGGTCTGACCAATGGGCTTGTGGGCGGCCTTGTCGGGCGCGCCGGCACCCGGCCGCGGCATCGACTTGCCGCCGGCGAAGACCTTGCCCAGCGCCTCGCTGTCGGGGTCCATGTCGATACTGCCGTTGAAGCGCGCACCGTCTTCCAGGCTCACGCGTGGCGACACCACGCTGCCCTTGATACGGGCACTCTGACGAATCACTACCCTTTCCGAGGCCACAAGATTACCATCCATGCTGCCGTCGACATAGATCGTATGCGCATGAATATCGGCCTGTACATTCCCCTGTTCACCGATGGTCACACTGTGCTTTTTCAGCTCCACAGCCCCCTTGACCCGACCCTCGATGACCAGGTCCTCGTCACCACGCAGCGTGCCGTCGATCTCGATCGAGGGACCAATCACGGCCGTCGCCGAGCTTGTCGGCCGCGCACTGGACGCGGGTTGACGCGGCTTTTCGGGCTTTCTTTCCTCGGTCGCCGAAGACCGCTCGTCGGACTGTTCTCGCTTGTTGAACATGGGATGTTACCGAAGGCTGTTGGGGGAGAACCAAGCTACCCCTGCACGCCGAACCGGTCAAGTGCCCTGCCTGTGATACTCATCACAATCATGCAGGTCGATGCAGCCGCGGGGCAAGACACCGAGCTTGTTGACGACGACCGATGACGAATGCAGTAAAGTGTTATCGATATCAGCCGGCACAGCGCAGTGTCGTCACCTTCGCACCGCGCATCAAACAGGAGACCGGCCATCACGGCGAGTCAATCGGACCGCATGACCAGCAATAAGCAGATCACACGACTACTCAGGAGTTGGGAGAACGGCGAACGCGGTGCGCTCGACGAACTCATGCCGCTGGTCCACGACCAGCTCAGGCGCATGGCACGTTCGCAGATACGCAATGAGCCGGAGGGCAATACCCTGCAGGCGACCGCGCTGGTCAACGAGGCCTACCTGCGGATGGCAGGCAGCGAACTCTCTCTCAACGACCGGGCTCACTTTTTCGCCATCGCCGCGCGCATGATGCGTCGCATCCTGGTCGACCATGCGCGCTCCCGCAGGAGCGCCCGACGCGGTGCCGGGGCGATGCACGTCACCCTGGTCACGCAAGCGGTCGAGGACGGGCCGGCGACCGACCCGTGGAGCCAGTTCGAGATTCTCGCGCTGGACCGTGCCATCGAGGCGCTTGCCGAGCGTGACGCAAGAAAGGCCGACATCCTGGTGCTGACCTACTTCGGCGGCATGAGTTGTCGAGAGATCGCCACGGTGCTGGATATTGCCCCCATCACGGTGAGTCGCGACCTGCGTTTCTCCCGCGCCTGGATTGGCCATCATCTCAGCTCCCGACACCAGGGGAACACCAATCAGCCATGACCGACTGGGCCACACTGGAAGACCGCTTCGGCTACCTCTCCGAGCTGGATCCGGCACACCGGGAACGGGAGCTCGAAGCGATTGCCGAGGACTCGCCGGAACTGGCCAGTCAACTGCGTGGCATGCTGGCGGCAGATGACCAGACCACGCTGCAAATCGGAGAGCGAATTCAACGCATGGCCTCGTCGGTCATGCTCGACGGAGAACTGGGGCAGGGTGATCGCATCGGCCCCTGGTGCGTCATCGAACGCATCGGGCGAGGTGGCATGGGAACCGTCTACAAGGTCGAGCGGGCCGACGACCAGTTCCGGCAGATTGCCGCGCTGAAGGTCGTCAGCAACGTTGCCGATGAACCGACCTATGACCGTTTTCGACGCGAACGCCAGATCCTGGCCCAGCTCAGTCACCCCAATATCGCCGGCCTGATCGACGGCGGGGTGATCGACGACGGCCGGCCCTGGCTGGTCATGGAATACGTCGAAGGCTTGAGCGTCGACCGATGGTGCGACCAACAACAACTTGGCATCGCCGATCGGCTGGAACTGTTCCTCCAGGTGCTCGACGCGGTTTCCTTCGCACATCGCAAGCTGGTACTGCACAAGGACATCAAGCTCGGCAACATCCTGGTCAACGACAGCGGCCAGATCCGATTGCTGGATTTCGGGACCGCTTCGCTGCTCGATGATGAAAGCGGCTCGCCGGAAGCGGCCACCCGGGTCTTTGCGCTGACGCCGGCCTTTGCCAGCCCCGAGCAGGTACGCGGCGAACCACTGAGTACCGCCAGTGACATCTACAGCCTGGGCGTCGTACTCTACTACCTGCTGACCGGGCGCATGCCGCTGTCGGAACAGTCACGCAGCGCCGCCGAATTCGAACGCGTTGTCAGCCTCAAGACGCCACCGCTGCCGTCTGCCGCAGTCTCCCCCGGCAAGGGTTCGGACAACGGTGACGACCTGGGCCGGAAAGCCCGCTGCCGCCACAGTGCACCGACAAGGCTGCGCAATCGGCTGCGCGGAGATCTCGACGCCATCACCATGACCTGCCTGCGCAAGGAGCCGGAACGGCGCTATTCCTCGGTACAGATGCTGGCCGCTGACATTCGCGCGCATCTCGACGCCCGCCCGGTCAGCGCCCGGACCGATTCCCGGCTGTACCGGGTCGCCCGTATTGCAAGTGCCTATCGCTGGCAGCTCGGCTCCGGCCTGGCACTGGTCCTGATGCTGGCCACGGGTATGACGCTCAGCATCGTCAATTACCTCGAGGCCGAGCAGCGTGGCAAGGATCTCGAGCGTGTGGTCACCTTTCAGCAGCGCCTGATCGAGGCAATGGACCCGCGAATGCTCGGAGAGGAAGCCCTGGCCTGGATCGTCAGCGATCCCGATGCTCCAGAGCCATCCCCCGCGTTGCGGGAATCGGTCAACCCCGCGGATCTCGGACGCAGGTTGATCGACCGGCAGTTGCTGGCGGGCAGCACCGGGCTGATCGATGACCTGTTCGACGACCGTCCCGGGTTGGGCCTGCAAATGCACCTCGCCATGGGCCGCCTGTACCAGCGACTCGATCTCCACCAAGGGGTAATCGACGCCACCATGGGAGCAGCCGCCATGGCCGAGACAGACGACGACCAGGCAACGGCCCTGCGAATGCGCCTGTTCGCCGCCGAGGCCCACAAACGGCTGGAACAATACGATCATGCCGCAGACATTCTCGAGATCGTACTGGCCCATGTCGACGAACTCGACGGTGAAGATGATCGGCGCCGGGTGCTGGCACTGGCGACCAAGCTCGAAGGTGACCTGCTGACCGCTGCCAACCAACCTGACGCGGCACTGGCCGCCTACCGAACCAGCCTCGATCACCGCATGGCCATCGGAGATGCCACACTGCAAAGAGTGGTGCGCTACGACATTGCCGTTACCTTGCACCGCATGGGCCGTCTCGAGCAGGCGCTGACCGAGGCTCGCCGGCTCGCCGCCGACTGGGAGGATGCCGTCGGCAAAGACCATGCGCGCACCCAGACGGCACGCAACCTGGTCGCCACCGCGCTCAGTTCACTGGGACAGGTCGAAGAAGCCCTCGAACTCCAGCGATCCATCCACGACTTCCGGCAACGGCAGCTGGGTGACGAGAACCAGTTCACCCTGGTCGCATTGAACAACATCGGCGTGTCCTACAAACGCCTGGGACAATTCGAGGATGCCCTGGAAACGTTCGAGCGGGTGTACATTGCGCGTCGCGATCTGTTCGGTCCGACCAACACCTACACCATTGCCACGGCAATGCGTCGCGGCGAAACGCTCAAACGGCTTGAACGACTGGAGGAAGCCAAGGCGATCTTTGGCGAAGTCGTGGACCTGGCCAACACGGAAAATAGCCTGGCTCGCCAGGGCGCGCTCGCCCGCCTCCACCTCGAAGAAATCCGAGCGCGTCGCGGGCAGGCAACTGACGCCGACCAGGCCAGACAACTGGCCGAGCAACTAACGGCCGAAGGCACTCACTGGATGGACGCGTTTCAGCCGTTGCAGCTACTTGGCCGGATCCTTGCCGCAGCCGGCGACCTGGACGGCGCCGAACGGGTCCTGGAGCAGGCCCTGGCACAGCAGATCGACCTTCTGGGCCCGGATCATGCCAAGAATGAGGCGACCCGGCGCAGCCTGAACGAAGTGGCCGACGCGCGCCGTGCCGGCGACGCCGAGCCCGTCATCGTCACTCCAGGTCGAGGAAGCTTCTGAGCTGTTCCGAGCGGGTCGGGTGGCGCAGTTTCCTGAGCGCCTTGGCCTCTATCTGACGAATACGCTCCCGGGTAACGTCGAACTGCTTGCCGACCTCCTCGAGGGTGTGATCGGTATTCATGTCGATACCGAAGCGCATGCGCAGCACCTTGGCCTCGCGCGGGGTGAGGCCGGACAGCACCTTCTGCACGGTGTCAGTCAGCCCCGTGGTGGTGGCCGTATCGATCGGCGAGAGGATATTGGCATCCTCGATGAAATCCCCCAGGTGCGAATCCTCGTCGTCGCCGATGGGTGTTTCCATCGAGATCGGCTCCTTGGCGATCTTGAGCACCTTGCGCACCTTGTCTTCCGGCATCTCCATCTTGACCGAAAGCTCTTCCGGTGTCGGCTCGCGACCCATCTCCTGCAGCATCTGCCGGCTGATGCGGTTGAGCTTGTTGATGGTCTCGATCATGTGCACCGGAATGCGGATGGTGCGCGCCTGGTCGGCAATCGAACGGGTGATGGCCTGGCGAATCCACCAGGTGGCGTAGGTCGAGAACTTGTAGCCGCGGCGGTATTCGAACTTGTCCACCGCCTTCATCAGGCCGATATTGCCTTCCTGGATGAGGTCCAAAAACTGCAGGCCGCGATTGGTGTACTTCTTGGCAATCGAGATGACCAGGCGCAGGTTGGCCTCGACCATTTCCTTCTTGGCGCGGCGTGCCTTGGCCTCGCCAATGGACATCTCGCGGTTGAGCTCGAGCAGGTAGCCGACGGGAATGCGCTGGTCACGCTCGAATTTCGCCAGCTTGGCCTGCAGCTCGGCGATTTCGTCCTCGTACTCGCGCAGGGTCTTGGCCCAGTCGGTCCGGCGACGCAGCAGCCCGGCCAGCCATTCGGGGTCGGAGGCGTTGTCGCGGAAGCTGGTGATGAATTCCTTGCGCGGCATGCCGGAACGTTCCACGCACACGGCCATGATGGCGCGCTCGATATCGCGAATGCGGGCCACGTGCAGGCGCATGCGCAGGATCAGCAGATCGAACAGGCGCGGCGGCAATTTCAGCCGCAGGAACTGCTCGGAGATGCTGTCCTTGATCTCGTTGGCTTTCTTGCCGGTTGCACCGTAGCGGTCATACAGCTTGATGAAATGCTCGTGCAGCTTCTCGAGTTCGTCAAAGAACTGGGTGACCTGCTCGGGGTCCGGAAGGGTGTTGACGGTCGGCGCCGGCTTGTCTTCGTCCTCGTCCTCGGCGTCCTCGTCAATGTACTCGGCTTCCTCGGCCACCGCCGCTTCCATGGTGTCTTCCGAGATCAGGTCCATCTCGGCGAGCAGCTCGGGGTTGATAAAGCCGCTGACCAGCTCGTTGAGGCGCAGGTTGCCTTCCTTCCAGGATTGCACCTCCTCGAGCAGGATGCCGACCGTGCCCGGGAAGCGCGACAGCGCCATGTTGACCTGGTTGAGGCCGTCCTCGATCCGCTTGGCGATCTCGATTTCATTCTCACGCGTCAGCAACGACACCGAGCCCATCTCGCGCATGTACATGCGCACCGGGTCGGTCGTGCGGCCAAGCTCGGTTTCCACCGCGGCCAGCGCCGCCTCGGCATCCTGCTGGGCGGCCTCATCGTCGGCGTCGGTGCTGGCCGAGTCATTGAGGATCAGCGCATCGGCATCTTCAGGTGCCTCTTCGAACACCTTGATCCCCATGTCGTTGATCATGTTGACGATGTCTTCGATCTGCTCAGGATCGACGATATCGCCGGGCAGGTGGTCGTTGACCTGGGCGTAGGTCAGCCACTGCCCCTGCTCACGGCCTTTCTGGATCAGCTGCTTGAGCTGAGACGGTCGCGGTGAGTTGTCCATGTCGCTTGCTTCGGCTTTGCTCATAATTCTTCGTCCACGCGCTGGCCCAGGAGCCTGCGCAATTCTCTGGTTCTGAGTTCGTCCAGTCCCCCTTCTCTCAGCTGCGCCTGCTGGAGTTCGCGGACTCGGGTCTGTATCTGTTGACGACGTATTCTGGCCAGTGTTTGCGCCAGCGCCGCCGACATTGCTTCCGGCTCGCCAATGACTTCACGCCCGGCAAGGCGGGCCAGCCATGGACCCTCCGGACGCTCTCGCCAGCTCTCGAGCAGCTTAGCCGTTGAAAAATGGGGCTTGGCACGGCAAAAGTCAATCAGTTCGCGCAAGAAATCGACACCTCGCAGGCTGGCCGGCCCATTCAGCGCGTCCTCGGACACGTCCAGAGCCAGGTCGGGACGCTGCACGATCAGGGCCACGGCGTATTGCACCGGAGTCAGCGGACGATCCTCGCCTGCACGCCCCGAACGCACCTCCGCAGCTTTCGACGCCGGTTGCACCGCAGAGTTTCCCCCATGCCCGGCCCGCTTCTCCAGCTCCCGCCGCATCATGTCGGTAAACGCACCCGCCGGCATCTTCTCCAGGTACGGCTGAGCCAGCGCAACCAGCCGGGCACGCCCGTCGATGGTCGTCATGTCGACCTCCGCGGCGAGATGATCGAAAAAGAATGCCGACAACGGTCGCGCCTGGTCGACCAGTGCGGCGAACGCCTCCTGGCCGCGCTCACGCACCAGCGAGTCGGGATCCTCGCCCTCGGGCAGAAACAGGAAGCGCACTTCACGATTGTCGCGCATGACCGGCAACGCCGCTTCCAGACCGCGCCAGGCGGCCTGGCGACCGGCGCGATCACCGTCGAAGCAGAACACCACCACCGGCGAGGCGCGAAACATCAACTCCATGTGGTCGGCGGTCACCGAGGTACCCAGGGTGGCCACGGCGTTGTCGAACCCGTACTGAAACAGGGCCGCGCAGTCCATGTAACCCTCGACCACCAGCAGTCGCCTGGGCAGACCACCACGTCGCACCTGGTACAGCCGGTAAAGCTCACGCCCCTTGTGAAAGACCGGCGTTTCCGGCGAGTTCATGTACTTGGGGCCGCGCTCGCCCAGCGCGCGACCGCCGAATGCGATCACCCGGCCACGACGGTCGTGGATCGGGAACATGATCCGGTCACGAAATTTGTCGGTGGCACGCTGGCTCTTGGGGGTGATCAACCCGGCCTCCTCGAGCTCATCGAGTCGAAAGCCCCGGGCGGTCAGCTCGTCGGTCAGTGCCTGCCAGGCATCGGGCGCATAGCCAATGCCGAATTCGTCCACCGTCGCCTTGTCGAAACCGCGGCCCTTCAGATAGCTGCGCGCCGGCTCGCTGGCGCCAAGCTGTCGGCGAAACCAGCCCTGGGCAGCGGTCAGCGCCTCATAGAGGCGATCATAGCGACGGGTGGGCGCATGCCCGCCCTCGCGCGGCACTTCCAGGCCCGCACGCGATGCCAGCTCCTCGACGGCGGCCGGAAACTCCAGCCCGTCGTACTCCATCACGAAACCGATAACGGTGCCATGCGCTCCGCAGCCGAAGCAGTGATAGAACTGCTTGTCGGAACTGACGGTGAAGGAAGGGGTACGTTCGTCGTGAAAGGGACACAGCGCCTTGAACTCGCCGCGCCCGGCCGGTTTGAGATCAACCCGGGAACCGACAACCTCGACGATATCGCTGCGCTCGATAAGGGTTTCGATGAAACTTTCGGGGATTCGGCCAGCCACGGCCCCAGTCTAGCCGGATCAGCCCTGGCCGGCCAGCCTGCCGCGGACCTTGCCGGAGACCTGCCCCATGTCGGCCCGACCCTGCACCCGATCCTTGATCAGGCCCATGACCTTGCCCATGTCGGCCATGGAACTGGCACCAGCCTCGGCGATGGCCTCGTCGATGACCTGTTGCAACTCAGCGTCCGACAATGGCTCGGGCAGATAGTCCTGGAGGATGACGATCTCGGCCTCCTCGACCTCGGCCAGCTCCGGCCGGTCGCCGGCACGATACTGTTCGGCCGATTCGCGGCGCTGCTTGATCATTTTTTCGACCACGGCCAGCACCTGGGCCTCGTCGAGCTCGATCCGCTCATCGACCTCGCGCTGCTTGATTGCGGCGGTGATCATGCGCAGGATTTTCAGGCGCGACTTGTCGCCGGCGCGCATGGCCTGCTTGACGTCATCGGTGATGCGTTGCTTGAGCGACATGATTCCCCAACTACCGTGATCGACCGGACCGCGCTTTGGCGGCGGCCCGCCAGGCACCTGGAATCAGGAACCTAGTACAATGAACGCCTGCTCAGTAGAGACGGCGGCGGTTGACACGTTCGCGCGAGAGCTTGCGCAGGTGACGCTTGACCGCAGCGGCCTTCTTGCGCTTGCGTTCCTGGGTCGGCTTCTCGAAGAACTCGCGACGGCGGGCTTCGGCGACCACGCCGGCTTTTTCACACGAGCGCTTGAAGCGACGCAGGGCGTACTCGAACGGCTCGTTTTCCTTGACCTTGA
>SKXY01000110.1 GCA_007128175.1 Wenzhouxiangella sp.
ATCGAAGGCAGCGGCATGGACCGCCTGGATTCGCCATTTTCCAGCGGACTTCCGTTCGAGGCTGCCGGGTGCGCCGGTCGCGAGATGCTACGCATCACTGACCTCCCCAACATGGATATCTGGAACCTGACTTCAGACATCACCCTGGATTATCGACTGCTAAACAACGGCGAGCGCATGAAGCTTCGCATCGGCAGCCACACCCAATACCTGGCCGGCATGACGCTGGACACTCGCCTTCACCTGGGATCGGCGTCGCGAGATCTGGATCTGCTCGGTCGCGCCTGGGCCATGGCCCGACTGGAAAACGCGGAACTGACCTACCTCGACCTGGGGTTGCGCAATCGGCTCGATCGCTTTTGTGCCGGAGAGCTCGATATTTCCGTCGAGCGGTTCCACGACCGACACATCGAGGCCTGGAGTGCAGCATGGGGGCATCACGGTCTGGCACCCTCGGGGGAAGTAGTGAACGCCTACAGGCAATTCGTCTCCGACCCCCAGGTCATCGAATTGAAACTGGACCCCCGGCAACGACTGCCGCTGACAGCTTTTACCCGGCTGCAACGCGCGGAATTGCTTGAGCAGCTCGGTCTGTCCTTGCGCATCAACCAGGGTAACGAGACAGACGCAATGTTTGAGGTCGTACCTGTCAGGGCCCCGGCGATCGAAGAACCAGACAGTGCCCAGGCGCAGGATGAGGGCCAGCCAGAAACGCCTGCTCGTCAGGTCGGTTGGGTGGAGATTCCGATGGCCCAGGTACCGGGGCATGAAGGCGAGCGTTTGCGGGTAACGACCACTGCTGGCGACCGCATCAGTGGTGAGCTGGTCGAAACCGACGCGGAACACATTTACCTGCGTATCCGCGGCGTCGGCGGGTTCCATGTCCGCCCGTTTTCCAGGGCACAGGTGGCAACGGTAGAGGTACGGGGCTAATCAGCCGGGCGGCCACTTCATCTGCCGCCCCCCCAGCAAGTGCAAGTGGATGTGGTAGACCGACTGGCCACCATTTTCATTGCAGTTGAAGACCAGGCGGTAACCCTCTTCGTCCAGCCCCTCGTCAACAGCGATCTGTCGCGCGGCCAGCACCATTCGCCCGACCAGCCCGGCATCGTCGTCTTCCAGCGCGTTAAGCGTGGCGATACGGCGTTTCGGAATCACCAGCACGTGTACCGGTGCCTGTGGCTGGATATCCCGGAATGCCAGGATCTCGTCGTTCTCGAACACGATATCGGCCGGGATTTCACGCTCGATGATCTTAAGAAACAGGTCGTCGGACATGGCGTACTCCTCAAGTTAAACGATAGATCCGGGGCCGTCCCGCCGAGGCAGTGCAGCAAGCATTGCGTCTCAGGCACACACCCGCTCAATGATTTTTGCCGCGGCACTGGCCGGTGGCGGCAAGTCCCCCGGAGATTCCGACGGCCAGGCGGCGGTGCGCAATGGGCTGAAGAAAGGTCCAGGATCGACATCCATGAACTTCGGCCCATGCCGCCCGGCCTCTTCCTCCAGCGATCTCACCATCTGTCTGCGTCCGGCCTGGGCGACGCCGTAGGCAGCCCAGTTCGCCGGCTTGTCGAGGCAGTGCCCGTCGTTGATGAACACCACCCTGCCATCGCCACCATCTGCCAGAAGCGGCATCAGCGCAACGCTGAGCAGGAACGGCCCGGTCAGCCCGGTCTGAATGATCCTGAACCACTCCTCGGCCGGTTGATGCAACAACGGTCTCAGGGCCACGAACGTGGCAGCTCCATGGATCAGGCCATCCAGGCGACCGAATTCGGCTTCGATGGTCTCGGCAAGCTTGGCACACTCATCTGGACCGGCACCGGTGAGGTCCATGGGCATCAAGGCCGGTGCCGGCAGCCCGTCGGCGACCAACTGATCATGCAGCTGATTCAGTCCACGGGCGTTGCTGTCCAGTGCAACGCAATCCTTCCCGGACTGAAGAAGCTGGCGCACCAGCTCCGAACCCAATGCGCCGGCCGCTCCCGTTATGAGCCACACTGGCCGGTCAGTTTGCTTTTCCATGAAGTGGTTGTCTCGTAATGAACAAATGCAGGCTGTGAATTGTCGCAGATCATGCGGCACGGCACGAGGTCGATGCCAAAGCGGTATGATGAACTCACTGACACGAACACGGTTGCCCCGAGTGCCATTCTACGAATACATTTGCAGCGAAGACACGGGTTGCGAGCATTGTCGTGAAGCCTTCACCGTGCTGCAACGAATCAGCGACGACCCCCTGCCTGCCTGCCCGGCCTGCGGATCGGCGATTCGCCGGGTGATCTCGGCCCCGAACCTGGTGGGCAGCTCGGCCTCGGACCTGAAACCCTCGAAGATCGAACAGGCCGGCTTCACGCAGTATCGCAAGATCGGCAAGGGCGTCTACGAGAAGTCGGCCGGCAAGGGCCCCGGTATCATCAGCGCGGATTGACAGACCATGAACAAAGCGAAACTTTTCATTCTGCCCGGCCTGCTGCTCGGCCTGTCCGGCGGGTGCGCGCAAAGCCCGGTGGCCCCGCGCGATGTGCCTGTCGCCCCCTACGGGCCAGCACATGTGCTGTCCGGAGAAGCACATCAGGGCGAAACCGTGGTCTGGGGTGGTCGCATCGTGGCCATAGAGCCACTGGCCGACCGCACCGAGCTGATCATTGCCAGCTACCCGCTGGATCGTGCCGATCGTCCCCGTATCCGCGAGCGCGCCGGCGTGCGCTTTGTCATGGTCGATGCGCGTTTTCTCGAACCCGTTGACTGGTCACCGGGGCGTTTCGTCACGGTACTGGGGTCGATCGAAGGCATCGAAGACCGCTTGACGGGCGAACATCTCCATGCCCATCCCGTGATCCAGGCGCAGAGGGTCCACTTGTGGCCGGCTGACCCCGCCGAATGGAGAACACAACCGGTCTTCAATATCGGGGTGGGCGTCAGACTTTGATCCGCAAGCGTCTGGCCGTGCGCCAGGCCGTCCACGAATTGCCCAACTGGCCGGGCAGCATCCGTCCCTCCAGAATACATTGAGGGCGGCGCGCCAGACTTACGGCCAGGCGATGATCCAGCGCGTGCTGGATCAGCAGATGACGATGCCGCCAGGACGCATCGCTGTCCAATGCCTGGCGTGCCCCGGCACTGCGGTGCAGCCCATCGGCAAGCCATTGGCGCACCATACCGTTGAAACCGCCCGATGCCTTCTTCTGCAAGGCATCCTGCCGCGAAACCTGGAACTCCGCCTGTATATCCAGCGGCACCAGCCAGCGATTGGCATGCGCATCCAGACCCAGATCGCGAACCTGCCTCACCAGGCAGCCATTGGCACCAAGAACGGCAAGGGCATCGCTCTCGGCCTGATCGCCCCCGATCAACCCCGCCTCCAGCCTCGCAGCCGGAGCCCCCATCTTCATGAAGTACTCCCAGGCCAGCTCACGCTGCTCGAAGCGAGGATTCTCCAGGGACAGAGCAATGCCGTCGATGAGCTTCGCGAACCGGGCCTTGTCCAGCCGCTCGGCCGCACCGGTCTGTGCCAGCGCCCGAACGGCCGGGTGAGGCAATTGCTCGTCAAGCGCGCGCCGCCACCAGTCCAGCTTGGCCAGGGCGACATCCGGTTCGGTCACGGTTCCGGGGATACTCGCCACCTCGGTGATCACCGCGCGCAATGCCAGGATGGCATCGCGATGTTCGTGCGGCGCGAACGGCAGGGACGCGGTCAGCGGATTGCCTTTCACCAGCAGGCGTTGCCGGCACCATTCCAGCGGCTCCATCAGTGAACGGTGGGACTGTCGCCGGGAGCGTCCCCCTGGATCAATGCAGCAAGGTCAACCTGGTCGAAGCGATACCCCTGATTGCAGAACTCGCAGCGCACCTCGACGATCTCCTGCTCGGCCGCGAGGGCTTCGAGTTCTTCCTGCCCCAACCCCTGCAGCACCGCGGCCACGCGATCGCGCGTGCAAGGGCAATGGAAGTGCAAGTCGCGCGCGGGAAACACGCGGCGCTCCTCGGCATGGAACAGGCGGCGCAGTACCTCCTCACCCTCGCTGGCCAGCATTTCCTGCTCACCCAGTGTGTCGGCCAGGTGTTGAAGTCGGTTCCAGCCATCTTCGTCGGCCGTCTCTCCGGGTATTTTCTGGATCATCAGGGCACTTGCACGATCTCCATCGAATGCCAGGCGAAACCGGGTCGGCAACTGCTCGGACTGGCGGAAGTAGCTCTCGAGTGCCTGTTCCAGACTCGCTCCTTCCAGCGGGACGATACCCTGCCAGCGGCGACCATGCCGGGCAGGCTCCACGGTCAAAGCCAGCGTGCCGTCGGCTGCCAGCTCCTCGAACAGGGCCGTTGCGGTTGCTGGCAATTCCGCTCCCTCACGCACCCGGGCGATCCCCCTCACCCCGCCGTCATGGTCGCAATCGGCCATCAGCAGCGACAACGGACCATTCGACTGCAGTTGCAGCGTGATACGACCATCGAACTTGATGCCACTGGACATCGTTGCCGCAACCAGCAAAGCGCGCGCAAGCAAGTCGGCCACCACCGGGGGATAATCTCCTCGCGTCAAGACCTCACGCGTCACCGCATCGAGCTGAACCCATATACAGCGGGCATTGATTTCCTCGAACACCAGTCGTTGCAGGTGATCGTTTCGCATCATTCTTCGCTCTCCATTCCGCTTTCCATTGACAAGGTCGCCCACAACTCCTCCGGAGACCTCACCAACAGGTCGGCACCCCAATCGCCGGGATCGTCACCGGGTTCGATGTAGCCCCAGGCAGCCACGGCAGTCATGGTGCCGGCCGCCAGGCCGGCATCGATATCACGACGATCGTCGCCGACAAACAACACGTTCTGTGGAGCGATGCCCAGCACCTCGCAGGCCATCAACACCGGCTCCGGATCCGGCTTGGGATACTTGACGCGATCCCCTGTAACCAGACAACCGAAACAGCCTTCCCAGCCGGCGTGCTCAAGCACCGGGTCTGCAAACCGACTGATCTTGTTGGTGACAATACCCAGTGGCGTGCCGGCTTCGACCAGCCTCACCAGGAGTTGTTCGATCCCGGAGAACGGACGAGTTCGGCACCACAGCGCGGCCGCATAATCATCGAGAAACTGCCGCTTGACCTGCTCCATGTCCAGTCCCGGCCGTTCTCCAAGGCCGGCCGCCAGAATGCCGGCCGCTCCGCGCGAAGCGTGGTGCCTGAGTGAAGCATGGTCGGCCGCCGGTAGCCCCAGCCGGGCACGCGCGCGGTCAAGTGCAGCCAGCAGATCCGGCGCGCTGTCGATGAGCGTCCCGTCAAGGTCGAAAAGTACGGCCGACAGTTCCCTGGCGGGCATGGCGCACCTACTCCGGCTTGCGTGCATGAAGCAGATAGTTGACGCGCGGACGCGAACCGACATGCACGGTGTGGGAGAAAGGATTGTAGTCCATCCCGGAGATATCGAGCACATCCAGCCCGGCATTGCGACAGGCCCGGGCCAGCTCTTCCGGGCGAATCAGGCGGTCATAGCGGTGGGTTCCGCGCGGCAACAGCCCAAGCACGTACTCGGCCCCGGCAATGGCCGTCGCCCAGGCCAGCGGGGAGCGATTGATGGTACTGAAGAATAGATCACCGCCCGGCTTCGCCAGTTCGGCACAGGCCATGACGGTGCTGACCGGATCCGGCACGTGTTCGAGCATCTCCAGGCAGCAGACGACGTCGAAATGTCCCGGCGCCTCGGCCGCCAGTGCTTCGGCCGTGATCTGGCGATAATCGATCTCCAGACCGCTTTCCAGCTGATGCATACGGGCCACGGCCAGGGGTCTGGCCGCCACATCGATACCGGTCACCCCGGCACCGGCGCGGGCCAGTGCTTCGCTGAGAATGCCGCCACCGCAACCGACATCCACGACGGTTCGATCGCACAGTTCGGCACGCCTGCCGATGTATTCCACCCGCGGGCCATTGATGTGATGGAGGGTGCGAAATTCACCCTCGGGGTCCCACCAGCGCGCCGCCAGGGCGTCGAACTTGTCGGCCTCGCGTTGATCGAAATTGCCCTGTCTGTCTTTCACCGAATCGGGTGTCATGCGCTATTCCTTCACGGACAGTCGCGCGGCCCACTGGTGCGCCGAACGATGGACCTCATCTGTGTCCAGGGTTTCCACTTCGCGCTGGCGCACCACGCGACGTCCCTCGACCCACACATCACTGACCTGGTTGCGACCGGCAGAATACACCAGGTGAGAGATCACGTTATGGACCGGGAGGGTACCGGACTGGTTCAGCGCCACTGCGGCCAGGTCAGCTGACTTGCCGGCTTCAATCGTGCCAATACGGTCCTCCAGCCCCAGCGCGCGGGCGCCGTTGATCGTCGCCATTGATAGTGCACGAGTGGCCGGCACCGCCTCCGGATTACCACTTGCACCCTTAGCCAGCAAGGCGGCCAGGCGCATTTCGGCAAACATGTCCAGCGTGTTGTTGCTCGCTGCCCCATCGGTGCCGATGGCAATATTGACGCCGGCGGCATCAAGTTCGGCGACCGGACAAATGCCACTGGCCAGCTTGAGATTGGAAGCCGGACAGTGCAGCACGTGCACCCCAGCGCGGGCGACTCGGCGAATGTCATCGGACCCCAGTTGGGTCATGTGAACCGCAAGCAGGCGCGGCCCCAGCAAACCGAGCGCATCGAGGCGATCCAGCGGCGTTTTACCGTGTGCCTTGAGGCTGCCGTCGATTTCACCCGCTGTCTCCAGCAGGTGCAGATGAATAGGAACATCCATTTCCTCGGCCAGGTCGCGCATGCGCTCGAATGCTTCGTCACTGACCGTGTAGGGCGCATGAGGTGCGAATGCCGTCGTCAACAACTCTTCACCGACCAGGTCCTGATGCACCGCGAGGCCACGCGAGAAATACTCGCGTTCATTCTGTGCCCAGGCGGTCGGAACGGAGATGACCGGGAGGCCAAGAACGGCCCGCATGCCCGCCCGCCTGGCCACGCCTGCGGTGACATCCGGGAAGAAGTAGTTATCGTTGAAGCAGGTCGTTCCGCCGGCCAGCATCTCGGCGATGGCCAGCTCGGTGCCGGCCCGCACGAAGTCGGGCCCCACCCAGTGCTGCTCGGCTGGCCAGATGTGTTCTTCCAGCCAGGTCATCAGCGGAAGATCGTCGGCCAGCCCCCGCATCAGCGTCATCGCGTTGTGCGTGTGGGCATTGACCAGGCCGGGAATGAGCACGTGATCGGGCAACTCGATGCGTTCGGCCTGACCGAACTGTCGTTCTACATACACCGCCGGCACGACTGCCTCGATACGCCCGCCGGCGATGATCACGGCATGGTCCTCGAGCACCTGGCCCTCCGGATGAACCGGCACCAGCCAACGCGGCATCACGGCCAGCAGGGCTTGACTCATGCTCAATCCTTGACGCGCCCGATGTACTCCGCCTTGCGGGTATCGACGCGGATCACTTCCCCTTCCTGGACGAACAGGGGCACCCGCACCACCGCACCGGTCTCAAGCGTGGCCGGCTTGCCGCCGCTGCCGGAAGTGTCGCCCTTGAGTCCGGGGTCGGTCTCGGTCACCTCCAGCTCGACAAAATTGGGCGGCAGAACAATCAGGGGGGAACCGTTCCAGAGGGTTACCTGGCACATGTCCTCTTCCTTGAACCATATCTTGTTGTCGCCAATGATGTTGGCATCGGCTGCAAGCTGCTCGAAGCTTTCCGGGTCCATGAAGTGCCAGAACTCACCGTCGGTGTAGAGATACTGGACTTCCTTCTCGAACACATCGGCAGCCTCGACCGAATCACCGGACTTGAAGGTCTTCTCGATCACCCTTCCGGTCTTGAGGTTGCGGATACGAACGCGGTTGAAGGCCTGACCCTTGCCGGGCTTGACAAACTCGTTCTCCACGATGGCGCAGGGATCGCCGTCGAGAATGATCTTGAGCCCGGACTTGAATTCGTTGGTGCTGTAAGTTGCCATGTTGACTCCGGATTACAATGACGCCCCGACCGATGGCCTGGGGCGAGATTCAATTCTTGATTGATGAAATGATGATGCAATCCGATAGTTTAGCGCGAACTGCAGACTTACCCAAGCACCCGGGCTGGCGGGAACAGATCCGTCAGGCCTTCCGCGACGCCGGCACGCTACTGGAATTTCTCGAACTGCCTGCCGAGCCGCCGGACACGCCGCGGTTTCCCATGCTGGTCCCGAGGGCTTTTGCACAACGCATGGAAAAGGGCAACCGCGATGACCCGCTCCTGCTACAGGTTCTACCCGATGCCCGTGAGCGTCTCGTCGAGACCGGCTTCGTCGCCGACCCGGTCGGAGACCAACAGGCCAGGGTCGGCCGCGGACTGCTGCACAAGTACCATGGCCGAGTCCTGCTGGTTTCGACCGGCGCCTGTGCCGTGCACTGTCGCTACTGCTTCCGTCAGGAGTTCCCCTACCCTGACAATCATGCCGGCACCGGGCAGTGGCACGACGCCGTTGAATACATAGCCGCCACCCCCGACGTCGACGAGGTCATCCTTTCCGGCGGCGACCCGTTGATGCTGCCCACCGCCAGGCTGCAGGAGCTGACAGATCGTCTCTCCGGCATCGAACACCTTCACCGGATACGTATCCACACCCGCCTGCCAGTAGTGTTGCCGGACCGGGTTGACGATGAACTGGTGACGTGGCTCGAAGCCCTGCCCTGGCCGGCGGTCATGGTGATTCATGCCAACCACGCGCACGAGCTCGATGGCAGCGTCGAGCAGGCAATGAAACGCTTGCGTGGTGCCGGCGTACACCTTCTGAACCAGGCCGTCCTGCTCAGAGGCATCAATGACAGATTTGAATCCCAGCGAGACCTTGTCAGGCGCGGCCTCGACGCCGGGGTGATGCCATACTACCTGCACCTGCTCGACCGGGTTGCGGGAGCGAGCCGGTACGAAGTAGACGAAGCGGCAGCGACTCGCCTTGTCGAGCGCATGCGCCGGGAGCTATCGGGCTATCTGGTACCACGCCTGGTACGGGAGATCGCCGGCGCCCCCTATAAACTGCCAGTGCTGTAATTTACTAAGGAGCCTCTGAATAACTCTGCGCGGAGCGCGTTTTGTCGGAGAAGCCGCAGATCGTGTGGTGCGACGCGAGTGACAGTAGCCGTAGCTACGGCCGAGCGGCGCAACGCGCGAGATGCG
>SKXY01000115.1 GCA_007128175.1 Wenzhouxiangella sp.
GCGGAGAGCAGGCTGGTTTTTAGGCAGCCAGTGCGTAGTTGTCGTCGTTGGCAACTAACAGTTTACAGCAGGGTTTTACGAGTGATGCTGTCTGCTCGGCATGCCCCAGGGTACGTCCGATACACGTCGAAGCCAGTACGCCCCCGAAGTTGTAACAATAGACTAGCAAGCTGGCGGTAAGTTCCGCAAGCTTCGTATTCATTCGATGATCACGGTGTCGTCCAGTTCCGGACGCTCAGCGATGATTCCGAACCGTTCCCTGATCGCCCCGGCCAGCGCTTCTCGGGCCATGTCCTCGCCGTGGGTAAGAAGTACCCGGGGGCGCGATGCGGCCATGCGTTCCAGCCAGTCGAGCAGTTCGTCGTGGCCGGCGTGGGCCGAGAAGCCATCGATACGGTGAATCTCGGCGCGCACGGCGATAGGCTCGCCGAGAATCTCGACCTGCTCCGGGCGCTCGAGCAGCTTGCGACCCAGCGTATCCTCGGCCATGTAACCCACGACCAGCACGTGGGCGTTTCGCCGCCACAGATTGTGCTTGAGGTGATGGATCACGCGACCGCCCTCGCACATGCCGGAGGCGCTGATGATGATGCAGGGGTGATCGCTGTCGTTGAGCGCCATGGATTCGGGTACCGACTCGATGATGCGCAGCCCGCGCAGGTCGGCTTCGAGTTGGCGATGCTCGCGCAGTTGCCGGGTTTCGTCGTCGAACAGTTCCGGGTGGGCGTTGACGATCTGGGTGGCGCGAGTCGCCATCGGGCTGTCGAGGTAGATCGGAAAATCGGGCGCCAGGCGGCCCTCGCGTACGGTTTCGGCCAAGTAATAGAGCACCGACTGGGTGCGTCCGACGGCAAAGGCGGGGATGATGATTCGTTCGCCGTTGGCGGCGGCCTGCTCGACGATGCGCTTGAATTCGGCGATGGCGCGGACGGTGTCGGGCCGGCTGCGTCCGCCGTAGGTCGACTCCATCACCACCAGGTCGGCCGTGGACGGTGGCTCCGGGTCACGCAGAATCGGGGCGTTTCCGGGGCCGAGATCACCCGAGAACACCAGGCAACGTTGCTCGCCTTCGTGATCGACATGAAGCTCGATGCTGGCAGAGCCGAGAATATGGCCGGCCTCGAGCGCTCGGGCGCGCACGCCGGTGGCGACTTCGGTCATCTGCCCCAGTTGCATGGGCCGGGCGCGCTGGAGCAACTGGCTGACCTGCTGGCTGGTGAACAGCGGTCGAATCGGTGCCTCACCGGCACGGCGACGCCGGCGGTTGATGCGGCGGGTGTCTTCCTGCTCGATTCGTGCCATGTCTTCGAGCATGACCTCGACCAGTTCCAGGGTCGCGGGCGTGGCATGCAGGCTGCCGGTGAAGCCGTTGGCGATAAGCAGCGGCAGCCGGCCGCAGTGATCGATGTGGGCATGTGTGAGTACCACCGCACCGATTCGCTGCGGCTCGACCGGTCCCAGCGAACGGTTACGTTCGCGCTGGTCCTCGCCGTCCTGGAAGATGCCGAAGTCGACCAGTACACGTGCCTTGCCGGTGTCCACCAGGTAACCGGAGCCGGTTACGCCGCCCACGGCCCCACAAAAGCGCAGTGAAATCATGTTTTTGCACCGGTTTCCTGATGGCCGATGCCATTTCCGTTGCGGGCGGCGTTGCCGCGTTCCGGTGCCTGGCGGGCCATGCGAACCACGGTTTCGATCATGGTCGAAAGCGGTGCTGGCACTCCGGGTGAACCCGACTCGGCCGCAGCCATGACCAGTTGCAGGGCAATATCGGGCTTGGCGTGACGCTTGAGTGCCCGATCGATGACCTGCTGTGGCGTAACATTGGGGCCGGGATCGCCGCGGAACCCCGCCAGGCGCTGGAATACCGTGGCATAACCGTGATCATGAAAGCACTGCTCGAGGCTGGATTCGGCCAGGAGGGTGATCCGTTCGCCTTCGTCGTCACTTTCGACCAACAGGGTTCGGGTTCGCTCGACGTAGCTCCGTCCCGCGGCATCGCCGTCAGTCAGCAGGTGCCATTCGATGCCCAGTTCGCGGGCTGCCTTGATCAGCGGCTGGATGCCGCACTGGGCAAATTCCACGCAGGCGATTCCTTCGAGATCGAAGTCACGACCTTCGATGCGGGCCAGTTCGTTGATCACCCAGAACTCCGTCTCACCCTCGACCAGAATCCAGGCCCGGGCAAACGCCGCTTCGCCACGACGGGCACGCAGGTGGTAGCCGAGCTTGCGCAATTCACGGTCAGACAGCGCGTTCTCGTGGACACGCCATTCGAGAACGTCGCCGTTGTGGCGGGTGAGCCGCCGCAGGCTGGTCAACGAGGAGGCAGCCAGCAGGGTTGGTGACTGGGTGGTAATGATCTTCTGAACACCAAAGCCGCTCACCAGTCGCCAGACAGCCGCCAGTGTCATTCGATGCAGGTGGGCTTCCGGATCCTCGATGACCAGGATGGGCCAGTCGGGATGGCCGTTACCCTGAGGCAACCCGCGCAGAATGACGGCGGTGAAGATGAGCAGGCCCAGACGTTGGATCGACGTGCTGGGTAGCTGGTTCTGCCGGGTTTGTGCCAACCGGGCCGAGCGGCCCACCAGTTCGCCGATGGCCTTCTGGCCAAGACCGGCACCCGGATCGAGTCTTACGCCCATGTGATCGAGCAATTCCTCGGCGGCGGCAACGCCCGCCTCCATGTCCACGTCGCGATCCTGCAATCCGCCGGAGACCACGGCGTGGAAGTGCTGATCGACCCGTTGCTGCAGTTTGCGGCCCTCCGGGTCGTCGGCCAGCCAGGGCCCCTCGCCATTGTGCCGGCCCAGGGCAGCGCCGGATAACGGACATCCGCGCAAATCGATCAGCGGATTGAGCCGGCGAATCAACGCCGGCAGTTCGGGATCGCTCTCGCTACCGCCCGGGCTATTGATTGGCCCGACGAACCAGCGGCCGGGCACGCTCGTGGTTCCGTCTGGCGGCGGATCGGCTTCCAGTCGCACCGAAAGCTGCCGCAATGAGCCAGAGCGTTCCCCAAGCAGTCGGGTCAGTGCGCGCATCTCCGGGTGGTTCCAGGCACCGACCTTCTGTTCGCTGAAGATGAGCTCGATGCGGATCGGATCGGATGGCGCATTGGACTCAACCGTTCCGTTTCCGTTGTTGCCGCCGGGCTGATGAAAGTGCCGGCGTTCGAATCGCGGGTTGGCTTCCGCGCCGGGACCCAGCACCAGACCAAGAGCATCGAGCAGGCTCGATTTGCCGCAATTGTTCTCGCCGATCAACACGGTCGTGGCGTCGAACGACAGTTCGGCCCTGCGGACCCCGGCAAAATTCCGGATGCGAAGGCTTTTCAGGTGCATCGAATGGGTGTTCTCCTCGGCCTGCGTCGATCCCGTTGCCGACATTGTGCACCAGTCTGCTACTGGTGGCGGGCCCATTCCGCCCGCGGGATTGCCGGATCAGGTGTTGCGCAGCAGGCGTCCCTTCTGACGCTGCCAGTCTCGTTCCTTCTCCGTGCGGCGCTTGTCGTGGGTTTTCTTGCCCTTTGCTAGGGCGATTTCTACCTTGACCTTGCCTTTCTTCCAGTACATGGCGGTAGGGATGAGCGTGTATCCCTTGCGCTCGACCATGCCGATGAGTTGGTCGAGTTCGCGCCGGTGGAGCAGAAGACGGCGATTACGCATCGGGTCGGCATCGACGTGTGTCGAGGCCGAAGGCAGCGGTGTGATCAGGCAGCCAAAGAGGAAGGCGTCGCCGTTCTTGAGCAGTACGTAGCTTTCGCCGAACTGAACACGACCAGCACGCAGCGATTTGACCTCCCAGCCCATCAGAGAAATTCCCGCCTCGAAGCGCTCTTCGAGCTGGTACTCGAAGCGAGCACGCTTGTTCAGGGCGATGGTGGATGAAGGTTGCTTGGGCATTGGGCTGCTGGATGCTTGTTTGCGAGCCTTGGGATGATAGCCTACTTGCGCCGGGTGGAAAGGTGAAACGGGAAACGTAAAACGGGGGAAATCTCCTTGCTTCCTGGACGGGGCGGTGGTCAATGGCAAGGCCACGCCGTTGGCCACCGCACTGTGACAACAGCCATTACCTGTCCCCCGTTTTACGTTTCCCGTTTTACCTTTTTCGTCATATAGAATACCGCGCATGCCTGAGGTCCACCGCTTCGCTCTCGTCCCCTATACGCCTGAACAGATGTACGAACTGGTACGCGACGTTCCGCGCTACCCTGAGTTTCTGGACTGGGTGCAGTCTGCCGAGGTCCATGATGAAGACGAGCAGCTCCAGCTGGCGACGCTGGAGGTGCGGCTGGGGGGCATTGTGCGGCGATTCACTACTCGCAACGAGCTTGTGCAGGGTGAGCGCCTGTCGATGCAGTTGCACCGCGGAGCCTTCGACCAATTGTCGGGCCAGTGGGTTTTCAAGTCACTCGGCGGGGGGACGAAGGTCAGTCTGGACCTGACATTTCGATTGCCGGGCTCAGTGCTGCTCAAGCCCTTCCGACGCAACTTCGGCCGTATGGCCGATCGCATGGTGGACGACTTTTCACGCCGCGCGGAGACGATTTATGGCTGAAGAGCCGATCCGGGTCGAGGTTGTTGCCGCCTTGCCGGAGCGCCAGGTCGTTGTTTCCCTCGAGGTCCCCGCCGGCACCACCCTGGCCGAGGCCATCGAACGATCAGGCATTTCCAGTCAATTGCCGGATTTCGGGATCGACCCGGGCCGGATGGGGATTTTCGGGCGCATACGGCCGCCGGAAACGCCGTTGCGGGATGGTGACCGTGCCGAGATCTACCGTTCGCTGACGGCCGATCCCAAGGAGGTCAGGCGCCAGCTCGCGGAAATCGAAAAAACGCGCCGTGGACGACGCTGACCGGTTCGTTCAGGTTCCGGGATCGGGGTCGGGATCGAAGTCAGGCTGTTGCAGGGTGTCGAGATCCTGGATCGGTGCGTCATCCGGCTCCTGCAGGTCCTCAAGCGCCTGGCGGGCGACATCTTCTTCTTCGAGGTAGTTGCCTTCCATTGCAACCAGCCGATTGTTCTCGAACAGCAATGTCAGAACCCGCTTCTCCGGTTCGCCGCCGCGGCGCGAATACGTGTTCATGTAGTCCCAGCGGTCGGTGTGAAAGGGGCTGCTGATGGAGGGTGAGCCGAGCAGTACCTGCACCTGGCGCTTGGTCATGCCTTCGCTGAGCTCGCCGACGTCGTCGGCATCGAGTACGTTGCCTTGCTGGATATCCTGCTTGTACACCAGCCCGCAACCGGCCATGACAAAGGAAATGGCGAGAGCGATGAACAGGGTCGCAAGCCCGTTGGTGATTTGGGAGTATTTCATGAGTGCAATGATACAATATTGACTTACTCCGGCGAAGCCAAATCATCCAGGGTGGCGCATGACAGAAGAAACCAGTGAACTGCGCAAGGCGGGTCTGAAGGTCACGCACCCGCGTCTTCAGATTCTGCGACTGCTCGAGACGACCGAGCAGAAGCACATGACTGCCGACGAAATTTATCGTGCGCTCGTCGACCAGGGGGAGGAAATCGGGTTGGCCACGGTCTACCGGGTGCTGGCCCAGTTCGAGGCGGCACACCTGGTGCGCAAGCACATGTTCGACGGCGGCTCGGGCCGTCCCCAGCAGGCTTGTTACGAGATTGACGAGGAAGATCACGACCACATGGTTTGCGTCGAAACCGGCGAAGTGGTGGAGTTTTTCGACGAGGCGATCGAGAAGCGACAGGAAGAGATTGCCCGCGAGCACGGCTTCGAGATCGTGGATCACTCCCTGGTCATTTACGTGCGTCCGAGAAAGGACTGAATTCAACCTTTCCCGAGCATCTCCGCGGCGTGGGCCAGGCTGGTGCTGGATTCCGCGCTGCCCAGCATGCGGGCGATTTCCTTTTCACGGCCCTTGCTGTCCAACTGCTCGATCCGGGTGGTAGTGGTACCGTTTTCGCTGAACTTGGTCACGCGCAATTGGTGATCGGCGCAGGCAGCCACCTGGGCGAGGTGCGTGACGCACAGGGCCTGGCCTTCACCGGCAGCCTGACGAAGGAAGCGGCCAACGGCATGCGCGGTTTCGCCGCCTACGCCGGCATCGACCTCGTCGAATATTCGCGTATGGGGCCCCTGGCGATGGCCCGTGGCGATCATCAAGGCAAGTGCCACGCGAGAGAGTTCGCCGCCTGAGGCGACCTTGGCCAGCGGTCGCGGCGGTTGACCGGGGTTGGCACTGAACTCGATGGCGATCCGGTCCTGTCCGTGGGCGGTCGGTGCACTGCAGGTGTCAGGTGTGACCCGGAAGACCAGGCTGGCCTGGTCCATCCCCAGTTCTGCCAGGCATTCGCAGGCTTTAGCGGAAAGTGATTTTGCCGCTTTCATTCGGGTCTCGCTCAGTGCATCGGCATGCTTGCGCCAGGCTTGCTCGGCTATTTCGATGGCCTTTTCCAGTTCGCCACGGCGCTCTCCCTGGTGCTCGAGCCGGCCAAGCCGGTCATTGAGTGAGGCGGCGAGGGCGGGGAGATCTCCAGGCTCGACCCGATGCTTGCGTGCCAGGTCCAGACTCTTTTCCAGCCGGTGATTGACCTCGGCGAGTCGCTCGGGATCACCGGTTTCTTCCTCGCCCACCCGTTCGATGACGGCAAAGGCTTCGTCGACGTTGATGCGAGCTTCTTCCAGCATGCTGGCGGCCTCGGCCAGACGGGGTTCAAACTCGGCAACGCGGCCGAGCTCGTGGAGTGTCTCGTGCAGCAGGGTGCGCACACTGGGCGACTCGTCGTGATCGAGCGCGGCCGTTGACCGGCTCGCCGCGAGGCGGATCTCGTCGCTGCGCGACAGTCGTTCCTGGTCTTTCTCGAGCTCGGCGAACTCCCCGTCCAGCAGGTTGAGTTGGTCAAGTTCACGGCACTGGAAGCGCAGTAACTCGAGCTGGTCGGGATCGCCGGCATCCTTTTCGAGGCGTTCCAGGTTCAGTCGAGCAGCGTGCCAGTCGTTGAAGGCTTCGGCGACCGTGATGACTCGATCTGCCTCGATCTCGCCGTCGAGCAGGCGGCGCTGGGTGTCGGGCTTTTCCAGTTGCTGGTGTTCATGCTGGCCGTGGATCTCGACCAGCAGGGCGCCCAGTTCGCCGAGTTGCCCGACCGTGGCGCTGCGGCCGTTGACCCAGGCGCGAGAGCGCCCGTCGGCCGAAATGACGCGGCGCAGGAGCAACTCGTCGTCCTCTTCCATGGCCTGTGCTTCCAGCCAGTCGCGGGCGTGCGGCATGCCTTTCAGGCTGAAGGTCGCGGCCAGTTCGGCCTGCTTGGATTCCGGTGCAACCAGCGAACTTTCGGCACGGTCGCCGAGCAGCAGACCAAGAGCATCGACGAGGATGGACTTGCCGGCCCCGGTCTCACCGGTAATGGCCGTGAAGCCGGGCTCGAGTTTCAGGTCGAGTTCGCTGATGATGGCGAAGTTTCGTATGGCCAGCGCGCGTAGCATACGGGGTCGTATATGAGGCGTTGAGGGGGCATCAAACTAGCATCAAGCCATGCAAACGGCAACGCCGGTTGTTTTCCCGACAGGCAAGCCCCATTTTTGCCCGCAGGACCAATCACGCGGATAGACAAAAGCAATGGGTGATCAGGAACAGCCACAAACGAGCGAGAGCGAAATGCAGGACGAAACTCAGCCTGCTGGCGAGGAGCAACAATCCGTGCAGGATGAAGCCCCTTCCGGCGCCGGCGGTGGATCCGAGGAAGAAGTGGCAAGGCTGCGCGACGCCTTGCTGCGCACCCGCGCGGAAATGGACAACATGGAAAAGCGCAGTCGGCGTGAGCTCGACAAGGCGCGCAAGTTTCAGCTCGAGGGGCTGATGCGCGAGTTGCTGCCGGTGATCGATGCACTCGATCAGGGCCTCGATGGTGCCGACGACACCGAATCCGCGCACGAGGGTCTGGTGTTGACGCACAAGTTGCTGCTCAAGGCGCTGGAACAACACGGCCTGGAGGTCATTGAGCCGACCGGCGAACCGTTTGATCCGCAGTGGCACGAAGCGATGAGCATGCAGCCCAGCGAGGACGCCGAGCCCGATACCGTGCTGACGGTGTTGCAGAAAGGCTATCGCCTGCATGATCGCCTGCTGCGTGCCGCCCGTGTCATCGTGGCAAAGGCGCCATGAAACGGGGCAGTGTGCCGTGGCCAGTGATTGAAATGGTCGCGGCGGGGCCCCAATAAACGGCTAGAGCGAATTTCAAGTTTTCCAATTCAAAAACGGAATCAGGATTTCAAGATCATGAGCAAGATAATCGGCATTGACCTGGGAACGACCAATTCCTGTGTGGCCATCATGGAAGGCGGCAAGACACGCGTGATCGAGAACGCCGAGGGCGATCGCACCACGCCGTCTGTTGTGGCTTTCACCAAGGACGACGAGGTATTGACCGGCCAGCCGGCCAAGCGTCAGGCGGTCACCAACCCGGATCGCACGCTGTACGCAATCAAGCGGCTGATCGGTCGCAAGTTCAAGGAGGACGTGGTCCAGAAGGACATCAAGCTCGTTCCCTACAAGATCATCGAGGCCGATAACGGCGATGCCTGGGTACAGGTCGGCGACAAGAAGATGGCGCCGCCGGAAATCTCCGCCCGCGTGCTGATGAAGATGAAGAAGACCGCGGAAGATTACCTGGGCGAGGAAGTTACCGAGGCGGTGATCACCGTGCCGGCCTATTTCAACGATTCACAGCGCCAGGCCACCAAGGATGCCGGCAAGATCGCCGGACTGAACGTCAAGCGCATTATCAACGAGCCGACCGCGGCTTCGCTGGCCTACGGCCTGGACAAGGAAGGCGCCGACCGCAAGGTGGCCGTTTACGACCTGGGCGGCGGCACGTTCGATGTCTCCATCATCGAGATTGCCGACGTCGACGGCGAGAAGCAGTTCGAGGTGCTGGCCACCAACGGCGATACCTTCCTCGGCGGCGAGGATTTCGACCTGCGTCTGATCGACTACCTGGCTGCGGAATTCAAGAAGGAGCAGGGCGTCGACCTGCACAACGACCCCCTCGCGCTGCAGCGCCTGCGCGAGGCCGCCGAACGGGCCAAGATCGAGTTGTCGTCGGCCCAGCAGACCGAGGTCAACCTGCCCTACATCACGGCCGACCAGTCCGGTCCGAAGCATCTCAGCATCAA
>SKXY01000024.1 GCA_007128175.1 Wenzhouxiangella sp.
AGGCCCAGGCTGCCTAGCCAGTGTCCCATGAGCAAAAAGTAGGTTTTCGAATCCGGTGCCAACTCCGCATCGGTTTCACCCTCAACGGAAATCCGGATTACGTGATCTGCTCCCGGTATCACAACTACCGTGCGCTCTTCAGCTCCGGGGAGGTTATCGAGGATCTCCAGGCTTTCAGCAACGGGTATAACGAAGTCCTCGCCCCCGAGAATGAACAGCAAAGGCACTTCCAAGGCTTCAAGTGCTTCAGTCGGGTCATAATCCATCTCCAGAAGCCAGCTGCTACCTTCCACATTCTCAGGCAGTGCTTCAGCAGGAGGTAACCCCGTGTACTGGTACCATGGCTTTTGCTCGGCTGTTGAAAGAATCTCTCTGGCCTCGGTCAAATCCACCTCCCCTCGAAAGTAGCCGTCCACAGTGCGGCGCGCAGAAAGGGCCTGCCGGGCGGCTTGCTCGTCATGACCCGCCCTGAGGGTTTCATTGTAGGCAAGGATCTCCATCTGCCTGGCAGGCGTGGTCAATGGTGTCGATGCAGCAATGACAAAGGCGGGTTCAGTCATGGAAGCCGCTTCCATGACAATCCAGCCACCCTGACTTAATCCCCAAAGGCCGACTCGTTCCTCGTCTACGGCACTATCGGTGGAAATGGCATCCATGGCCGCTACTGCGTCTCTCGCGAGATCCCTGTAGCTCGCTCCTGCAAGCTCACCTCCGGACTCACCGGCACCACGCCGATCATAAACCAATACCGCATACCCGAGGACCGGAAGAAGCTCGGCCAGCTGCTGATAGAGTGCTGCATCCTTGTTGCCCAGCCCTGATCCGTGGGTAACGACCACGGCTGGCCCACTCTCGCTTCCCGCTGGCAAATGCAATGTACCGACAAACTCAATGCCATCATTTTCAAATTTTACTTCACGTTGCTCGACATCCCAGGACGCTGGAACCGACCATTCATCAGCCAGGACCAGAACGGATGCCGCACACAAAATCACAGCCAGTAGTGAATAATAGACTCTCATATTTCCTCCTTCTCGATTTCGTAACAACCCTACTGAGCGTCGCAATGTGTCGCAATATGCCAAACGTTGGGTGGCTGGCTTACTTTGCCGGCTGTTTATCGTTGGTCGCAGGCACTGATGAGGACCTGTATCAATACACTGCAGGACATTCAGATCCCTTTATGAGGCAATCAACATTTGGCATTAAAGGTCCGATTCAGACTTCTGGCACATGGAACCCGGAGAGGGGATGAGCTAACCTGTAGAGACAGTATGATGTTCCCCATAACCAGCTTGGCAAAGCTCCAACAATACTTCAGGAAGACAAATGCAATTGGAAACCCTTGTGTCATGGCTGCTCTTTGCAGCCCTCCCCTTGATTTCAGTCACCCAGGACCGTCCCGATTGGGGCGACGTTTTTGATACGTTTCATGCCAAAGGCACCATAGTCGTGGTTGACAATCGAAATGGAGACAATCATGTACATGTCTACGATGAAACAAGAGCCAGACAACGCTTTTCCCCGGCATCAACCTTCAAGATCCCACATCTACTCTTCGCACTCGATGCGGGGGTCGTTGAAAATGAGTTCCAGGCCTTCCATTGGGATGGTGAGGAGCGGCCATTTGCCGGTCATAATATGGACCAGGACCTCCGTTCGGCCATGCGCAACTCCGCACTTTGGGTCTACCAGAAGTTTGCCCGGGATATCGGTGAAGAAGAAGCGGCTAAATACTTGAAGGAAATCAATTACGGCAACACAGAGCTTTTGACCAGCGAAGGCGACTACTGGGTAGACGGCAAACTCGCCATCTCGGCATACGAGCAAGTTGCTTTCCTGAACCGACTTTACCTGAACGATTTGCCGTTTTCGGTAGCACATCAACGACTGGTCAAGGATCTCATCATAGTTGAAGCCCAACGAAACTGGATTCTGCGAGCCAAGACCGGCTGGGAAGGTCGAATGGGCTGGTGGGTGGGGTGGATAGAGTGGCCAACTGGACCTGTTTTTTTTGCACTCAACATTGATACTCCGAACCGGACCAAAGATCTTGCCAAACGTGAGCAGATTGCACGTAAGATATTGATGTCCATTGATGCACTACCAGCACAATAGCCACCGGTGTTGAATTGCACCCAAAATTGACCCACTAGCCCTCCGGATTTGCATCGAATTTTGACCCACGTATAACACCTCCCTGCCAATGGATTTTGCAGGGGTATCAAGGAGTGATAAACGTGGCATTAGTCAGTGTAATCCGGCGTTGGCATCTGCGCGAAGGCATGCCGATCCGCGAGATCGCCCGGCGAACCGGCCTATCGAGGAATACGGTTCGCAAATACCTGTCCAATAATGAGCTGGAACCGAGCTATCCGGCCCGCAGGAGCCCCAGCAAGCTCGATGATTACGGAGAGACGCTGACCAGCTGGCTGTTCCGGGAGTCCCGGCGGCACCGCAAGCAGCGCCGAACGGTCAAGCGGTTGTATCGGGATCTGGTCGAGCTGGGCTATACCGGCTCTTATGACCGGGTCGCGGCCTTCGCCCGCCAATGGCGCCAGGGGCAACAGGAAGCCAGGCATTTTGCCGGCAAACAGGCCTACGTTCCGCTGCAATTTGCGCCCGGCGAGGCCTTCCAGTTCGACTGGAGCGAGGACTGGATCAGAATCAATGGTGTCAGCACCAAGCTCCAGATTGCCCATTTCAAGCTGAGCTTCAGTCGCGCCTTCTTCATGCGCGCCTATCTGACGCAGACCCACGAGATGCTCTTTGACGCTCACCACCATGCCTTCAGCACATTCGGCGGCGTCCCGGAGCGCGGCAACTACGACAACATGAAAACGGCGGTGGACAAGATCGGCCGGGGCAAGGAACGCCAGGCAAACAAGCGCTTCTACGCCATGGTCGGGCATTATCTGTTCGAACCGGAGTTCTGCAATCCGGCTGCGGGCTGGGAGAAAGGCCAGGTGGAGAAAGCCGTACTCGATGCCCGGCATGGGCTGTGGTATGACACGCCGCCCTTCCAGTCGCTGCAGGAGCTGAACCGGTGGTTGACTGAACGCTGCCAGGCGCTTTGGCAAGAGATCGCCCACCCGAAGTTCAAGGCCCGTTCTTTGGCCGAGTGCCTGGCCGAGGAGCGACCGAACATGATGGCCGTGCCAGTCGGCTTCGATGGCTTTATCGAGCATAGCAAGCGGGTCTCGTCGACTTGCCTGATCACGTTCGAGCACAATCGCTACAGCGTGCCGGTCAGCTTCGCCAATCGGATCATCAGTCTGCGCGTCTACCCCGAGCGCCTGGTTGTTGTCGCCGAGGCGCAGGTCGTTGCCGAACACGTGCGTGTGTTCAACCGCCACAAAACCTCCGGCCGAACCCTCTACGACTGGCGCCATTACCTCTCGGTAGTGCAGCGCAAACCCGGCGCCCTGCGCAACGGCGCGCCGTTTACACAACTGCCTGAGAGCTTTCGGCGCCTGCAAAGCCGGTTACTCAAGCGCCCCGGTGGCGACCGCGAGATGGTCGATATCCTGGCGCTTGTGCTGTTGCACGATGAGCAGCTCGTGGAACAGGCCATCGTCCAGGCACTGGAGATCGGTGAAGCCTCCAAGGACCACGTCCTGAACTGTCTCAGTCGCCTGGAGCAACCGCGGCGGCCGCAGCCCCTGCACACGCCACCGGTGCTGAGACTGGTCAACGAACCGCAAGCCAATACTGCTCGCTACGACACGCTGAGGGGCGCCCATCATGAAAGCTGACGCCATGATCACTACCTTGAAAACCCTGAAGCTGCACGGGATGGCCGATGCCGTAAATACCCTGGCAGGCCAAGCCTCACCCGCCTACCAGCAGGCGCTCCCGGTACGGGAGATACTGCTCAAGGCCGAGGCCTCGGAGCGCGATGTGCGCTCGATGAACTACCAGATGAAGGCCGCCAAGTTCCCGGCCTACCGGGATCTGACCGGCTCCGACTTCAACCAGAGCGCGGTCGACGAAGCCCTGGTGCGCGCCCTGCATCGTTGCGAGTTCCTCGAGGATGCCCACAACATCGTGCTCATCGGCGGGCCGGGGACCGGCAAAACCCACCTAGCCACTGCAATCGGAATCCAGGCCATCCAGCATCACCGGTTGCGGGTACGCTTCCTGTCCACGGTCGAGCTGGTCAACGCGCTGGAACAGGAGAAGCAAGCCGGCCAACAGGGACGGCTGGCCAACCGACTGATACATACCGATCTGGTCATACTCGATGAACTGGGCTACCTGCCGTTCAGTCAGGCTGGCGGCGCCTTGCTCTTCCACCTGATCAGCAAGCTCTACGAGCACACCAGCCTTATGACCACGACCAATCTGAGCTTCAGCGAATGGTCGAGCGTGTTTGGCGATGAGAAGATGACAACGGCGCTGCTGGATCGGCTGACGCATCACTGCCACATTCTGGAGACCGGCAACGAAAGCTACCGGCTGAAACACTCAGCTACGAATCAGGAGGGAAGCGAGGCGCGCAAGAAACCGAAATCTGAGCCATAATCTGGCAATAACGGGCGGGTCAATTTTAGATGCAAATCCCGGGTCAGTTTTAAGTGCAAATCAACAACCTGCAGGCAGATGCCGTCGACCCAACACTGTTACAGGTGCATCCCTGAGGCAAGATGGTGCTTGATGGGACCCGGAATGACAAACGAACACAAGAAAGGCCAGCCCAAGCAGTCACAACAGGCTCAGCCTGAAAAGACCCAGCCCGGAACGGAACCGGCAACAAGCCAGCTCTCAAGCGTGGCAAACGCCATGAGCAGCCCCTGAAGCGGATCAACAATTGACCTGCAAGGCGCGCTACCCTCCCGGAGCGTGCCGCAGATCCCGCCCTCTCACAGCTTCAGTGCCGAAGCATTGGGCGTCCTGAGTCTTCTTGGCCAGATTGTCACGGACCATCCGCCACATCATGGAATGTCTTGCCCTTCTCGCGGTGTGATCGCCATCCGCTCGATGACCAGGACTCCGGAATCGGCATTGTCGAATTGCAGTTCAATACTCTCGAGCCGGTCCGGCCTGACGCCATCGGCGATGAAAGCGGCCAGCGGAATGGCAAGTGATTGCAACAAGGGCTCGGTCGGTGATTGAAAACGCTCTTGATTGATCAGGTCCAGTCGGGCATGACGAACCGGCAGTGGCGGCAGCAAGTTGGCAAAATCGGACAATGGACGCGCGACGACATTGCCGTCGGCATCCTCCAAGGCTACCGTAATGTTCAATGGCGGGCGCAGCGAGTCGAGCTCGTCCTCCTCGCCATTCTTTTCAGACTCGCGCCCGTCTTGATCCTGGCTTTCGGCCTCGTCAACATTGCCCAACCGTGGCGGCGGATCGCTGTCGAGATGCGCCAGATCCAGCCACAACACGCTGCTTTCGCCCAGGCTTAATCGCTGGTGAACCCGAGGTTCGAGTTGAACCCGGTAGGCCGGCCGCATGTGTTCATCCGCAGCATTTTCGACCGCCCGCCAGCCCAGGAAAACACCCGTCTGACGACGTTGCGAATTGCCGCGAAAACCGATATCACGTTCGGCCCAAAGGTCCAGTCCCTTGCCTTCCAGGCGCACACCATTGACTCCTGATCGGGTAATGTCGAGCCCTTGCTCGAAGTCAGCCAGCAGCACCCGCCGACCGTCATCGCAGCGAGCAGCGTACAAGGTTTCCGGAAGCAAACGGCCCGCACTGCCAGGATCGCAAAACAGCTCCGGTATATCTTCCGTTCGCTCCAGTGCGCTTTCGATAAAAGCTGTCAGATACAGCCCTCCGACTCGACGTTGTTCTTCTCCCGACAACAGCCAACTGCGGTTTAGCAGTCGCCCTCCAATCATGCCGGTGTCATTGTTACCCCAAAGCGTATTGAACTGGCCATGATTGGCATGATGCACATACAGTGACGCGCTGAAACGTCCGGCGGTCTGGTCTGGATGTGTGCGCACCAGTTGACGGTCCCCTGAAAAAAAGTAGACATCTGCATCCATACCACCATGAATGACGAAATAGCTGACATCAGCCAATTCGGTCGGCTTGCCGGAAGCCCAGAACTGGCCATCGATCGGAGCAATGGCCGCCACGCCCTGGATGCCAAAGTCATAATTGAACTCGATGCGCCCGTCTTCCGGATAACGCTGCAGTCGATTGAAGGCCGCTGCCAGCGCGGCTGCCTCCCCGCCTCGGGAATGTCCGATCAGCACAACCTGGTCAAGGTCGACCCGTTCGTGCAGATCGTGCTCGGGATCTGTCTGCCAGTTCCGCCAGGCCATCAGGTGCTCGAGCAGCAGCCAGCCGCGCACGCCATTCTCACGGGCAACGCCACCAAACAGCCCGCCATTGATGAAATTCTGATCCACCGACACCACGATGTGACCACGACTGGCCAGGTGCTCTCCCAGCCAGGCATAGCCCGGGTCGGAATAATGCATCATGTCATGATTGCCGTGCACGATCAGAACCAGCGGCAGACGACCCTGCGCATCCACGGGGTACCACACGCGCCCATTGATGGGTAGTGAATCAAGACCAAACCCCCACCAGCGCTCGCGCAGGTTCAAACCCAAACCGGACGGGCGCTCGAGCAAATCCCGGGCATCGACGGATTGGGTTTGCCAGGTGACCTGATCGGCATATTCCGGTCGCCACCGATCCTTGCCGCTGCCATAGGTAAGAAAGCCGGTCTGGTATGGACCACTTGCCAGATACCGGTCCCAGGGCTGACCATCATGCTCGGGAATATCGACCAGTCTCATGACCGGATCTTCATCTTGCTGCTCATTGAGCAACCAGTACAGTGACGTCCCGACCACGAGTAAGGCCGGGAGCATGAGCACACAACCGATCATGACCTTGCGCGGCTGGGAACGCAGCATTGCGACGCCCACACCGGCCAGCAGCAATGCCAGACCAATGACCAGCCCGGCAAGCAGCGCCAGTTGAAGCGGCAAACCGAGCAGTAACAACAGGCCCATTGTGGCAATTGCCCCGACCAGTCCGGCACGGGTACAAAGCCTCAACAGGAGCCCAACCAAGCCGAGGCCAGGCCCGAGCACCAGCCTGACCAGGCTGATCACGAACAACGCGATCAACATGCCAAAAACAATATCGGCAAGAATGCCGAAGGGCAGGCTCAGTGATTCGGCGCCAATCCAGCCCCCCAGGGCCAGGACAGCGATCAACATCACTCGATTGATCCACGGATGACGAGTCGAAGCAGGCTCCAGCCAGTTCAGCGTGCCTGTGACCAAAGCCTTGACGCATTGGGACCCGGCTTGTCCAGCCTGAACGAGGCGGACCCGTGTCCGGCCAATGGATTGCAACATGCTCGAATCTCCCTGAATCCGGAATGGTTCGACCATGCTAGCGGCACTGCGGGATAGTGCGCGCGTGTAAAAAGTCACGACGTGTCGAAACGTCGTGTATGTTCGTCAGTCGGTAGCCTGATTGAAACCGGTTTTCTGGGCAAGCGATTTCGTAACAGGCATTGAACAGGGCATTTCCTATTGTCCTTTCCGCTGGCTTCCGATGGAACCGCTTGTGTCCGCTGTCGAAAATGAAGACGCGGCCTTTCCACGCAGTCATGCGTTTTCTGAAGTCGAGCCTGGCTATGACCGGCCTCGATCAGCGTACGCTGTTGCGGGAAGTGTGGTCGAGCGAACCGACATGGAATCCGTACGCGCCTATTCTGAGTTTTCCGGTTCGGCCTCACCTGCAAAATTGTCGTGCCGGATCCCCGACCACACTCTCAGGAGACCCGGAATGACAAACGAACACAAGAAGGGCCAGCACGAACAGCCGAAACACTCACAGCAGGCACAGCCTGAAAAGACTCAGCCCCGAACCGGCAAAAAGCCAGCCCCCAAGGGTGGCAGGAGCCAGGAGCAGCCCCTGAAAAAAATCAATGATTAACCTGCACGGCGCGCCGCCCCCCCCGGGGCGCGCCATGAATCAAGGACAGCCAGGATTTGTTAAGGAGCCTCTGAATAACTCTGCGCGGCGGCACGAAATTCGCGCTGAAACCCTTACGAGAGCAGCCACGCCCCGGGTAGACCATTTCCCCTCAAGCCAAGCAAGAATTGACCCGAACACTCCGGGTGCCAACCCGTGATCAAGTAAGGCCTTGAATGCCGTTTTTTTTCGGCTGAACCGAGCCCTCCGGAACCGGCCAGCGCTTGATGGACTCAACCATGGTAGTTCAGCGACGAAATGGCGGGTGTCTTACTTCTCTCAGGGAGTATTGTTTTCTCCCCTTGCCCTCGAGCGGTGTCCAGAAGCAGCACTGGCTCATAGCCTCTCTGCCCCCAGTCATCCGGTATACGCTTGAGCAGCACCGCAATGTGGGTCTGGTCGGGGAAGTGAACGATGACCGTGCCGTATTGACCGATCAGGCTCTGCATCAATAAACGTCGGAATGCTCGAACGCGGGGGTCGTTAGGATCGGCGACTGAACAGCTCTCGATTCCGTCGATCCAGCACTGCAACCGATGAAGCAGCTCAGCGCGATTGCATCCCGCCGAACCATGTTCCGGCCCGACCAGATCAAGGGCCGACGGGATCTGGCTTTCGAGCCCGAAATCGGCGATCCAAACCCTATCGCTCGGCGAGGCGGACGGTTGCTGCGCGGCGAATTGCTGAAGAGTCACGATGGAAAACCACAAGCCGATGGAGAGTACGAGAAGTATCTTGATCAATCGAGCCATGTTCGGGTTTCCTTGAAACAACGGGCCGCGCAGACCACGCTAGCGCTGTTTTCTAGAGCGGTCACACTAGAGCGACCCGCCAGCGCAAAAAGGGGAACGAAATCCGGGATACCCATCATTCGCAGGGATATACCTGCACGCCATTGCGGCAATCCACCATTTCAAACGAACGATTCCTGCCGGCAAGCTTTTTGTAGCGGAAATTCAGGGTGTCCTGGTTTTCGCTGGTTTTCGAGATTCGAAAGTGAGGGTGACAGCCCTTGGCTGGGCAAATTGATTCATATCACACTATGCCCGCCGTTACTTGACCACAATCACAGACTGATCTACTGTGGGGTTGGGGCGCATTACATGTTGGGATCAGGGGTTACAAGCAGGTGTTGGCAATGGTTGAAGATCGGCGAGGTTCAGGCGCATCGGCGTATTGTGGTGATCGATTTGC
>SKXY01000270.1 GCA_007128175.1 Wenzhouxiangella sp.
ATCACCTGGGTTTCGTTCATGAAACCCTTGGGGAACAGCGGACGGATGGGCCGGTCGATCAGGCGCGAGGTCAGGGTTTCCTTTTCAGTCGGACGCCCTTCGCGCTTGAAGAAACCACCGGGGATCTTGCCGGCGGAATAGAATTTTTCCTGGTAGTTGACCGTCAGCGGGAAAAACGCCTGACCCGGCTTGACTTCCTTGCGGGCCACGGCGGTCACCAGCACCACCGTATCGTTCATGGTCACCAGTACGGCACCGTCAGCCTGACGGGCCACGTGTCCGGTCTCGAGCGTAACCTCCTGCTCACCGAACTTGAATGTCTTCGTAAACTTCTTCACTACTTCACTCCACTTTGCACTTTTGCAATACAAAACACCCCGGCGCAGTGCGTACTGCCGCCGGGGTGTTCATTTCAAATCGCCGACAAGACTCGCGATCAGCGACGCAGGCCAAGGCGCTCGATCAGCTCACGGTAGCGCTTGACGTCCTTCTTCTTGACGTAATCAAGCAGCGAGCGGCGCTGGTTGACCAGCTTGAGCAGACCTCTGCGGGAGTGATGGTCCTTCTTGTGCTTGTCGAAGTGCCCGGTCAGTTCCTTGATACGCGCGGTCAGAAGCGCGACCTGGACTTCGGGAGAACCCGTATCACCGTCAGAGAGCTGGTATTCCTTCACCACTTCGCTCTTCTGTTCTGCAGTCAGAGTCATTGTTGCAAATACTCCAAAAAATCAAATGTCGGGGCGACCGGGCTTTTCCAGAAAACCCACTGGCGGCAACCGCCAGGCCGGGCTTTGTGCAAAAGCCCCGATCGCCGGTTTTCATCAAGCCCGCAATTGTAACCTGCCTACCTGATCGGTGACAAGCCGATCGCCGAGGAAAAATGGCGGCCCGCCAACACGGTCGGCGGGCCGCATTTGCACACCACGGCGCGGGGTAGCGAGAGTCGGGCGAGAATGTCGCTTCGCGCAAACTCAGGGCTCGAAGCGATCCTGGAAGATGCCGTCACCTGACGCATCAAGCGAAACCGGAGTCGGGTTGAACTCGCTGGTATTCCCGTCGCTGTCAGTGGCCGTAGCCGTGATCCGCCCCCCGGCCAGCGTTCCGGACCAGGCCGAGGGCTGGAACGATCCGGACCGGAACTCCCCGGCACTGCTCGCCTGGTAGGTGTCGGATCCCAGCCAGACCCTGCCCTGCGCGCTGCCGGGCTCGACGAGGTAGAAGTCGATGACCAGAGGGTAGGCCGCGTGGATCTCGTCGGTCCGGACCCGGTAACTGAACTCGATTTCTCCCGTGGCGCTGTCGAGGAATGTCGCACTACTGTTCAGTTCCGGAAAGTTCTGCCGACGATTGGGGCCATTCTGACTGCCACCCGGATCGACCTCGTTCCCGTCGTCCCCCAACTCGATTCCCCGGCCACCATTACCGTGGATGCTGTTGCCACGAATGGATACGTCGCGGGTCAGGGGGTTGACAAGCCGGACCCCGGCATCCTGATTGAAAGCGATGATATTCCCGGAACCTTCGATGGGAGGGGAAATATTGCCACTGACGGTATGGCCGACACGTCCCCGCCCGCCACTGAGCATGTAGACGCCATGCCGCTGATTCCCCAGATCCATTCCAGCCGGATTGGTACCGATATAGTTGCCGTCAATGCGCACGTCATCGGACTGGGCAACCAGGATTCCGGAATGGCCGTTGAAGCCGATGACATTCGGCGCGCTTGGGAAGCCCGAGAGGGCCAGAATGCCGATATAGGCGGTGGTATTGACCTCCTCCATACGGATACCATGCAAGCCGTTTCCGAGCGCATTCCCATCGGCATCGGTTCCGATGAAGTTACCGGCGATTGACGGGAAAGCATCACCCGATGTCTCACTGATGCGGATCCCGTTCTGGGCGTTGAGGATGATGGTATTTCTGGCCGCCTCGAATGCCCCGCCGATCAAGGTCCAGTGTCGGGAAGATCGAATCCCATTGACCTGGTTGGCCCGAATGGTGTTGCCTCGAATGACGGCCCGCGCGTTTCCGAGCATCCGGATCCCGTCGAGCTCGTTGTAACTGATCATGTTTTGATTGATGTTCTGGTTGCCACTCCCTCCGCCGAGGATGGCAATTCCATTGAGCCCATTGCCGTCAATCGACTCTCCCGGCTCCCCACCGATCAGGTTCCTGCCAATCACGTTGCCGCTGGACTCCAGCCCCATCCAGATTCCATTTCCCCCGTTGCGCTGAATCTCGTTACCCACGTGCACGATGTCATCGTCGCCCAGATTGGAATCGGAACCGACCAGGTTGTCATCGCCTTCCATCATGATGCCGTCACCATCATTCATGAAAATTGCATTGCATCGCAGGCTCTGTCCATCGGAGCCGTCCTCGATGAACACGCCAGCATCGCCATTGGAGAAAATCGTATTGCCCTCGCAGGACAGATTCGGGAACAGGCCCACGGTCGCGCCAATGGAGTTGGCCTGGCTGTTATTGACAATGGCAATGCCATGACTGCCAGCGCCATTGATCTGGTTGTTTCGGAGTACGGTCCCCAGGCTGTTGGTGATCCGGACATTCACGGTGTTGTTGCTCGAGAACGTACTGTTGATGATCTGGACACCGCTAGTATTGGCCACCTGTAGCCCGGTCCCGTTCAGCGAAGACTGGACGTGATCGAGGATCACGTTCTCGGCATCGACGAGAATGCCGGCCAGGTTGAAGAAACCGAACTCCATGCGCTCGATCGTCACATCGGGAACGCCAATGGTCAGACCGAAATTGATATCGGCGCCTGCCACGATGTCGGGAACAATGGTGGGATACCACTCGGATGCGCCTCCCGCACAGGGATGAGTCGAGGCGTCGACCGTCAGCGGAGTCACGATTCCGGGCAGCGACGTGCCAAGCCGGATCTGATTGAGATCAGCGCATGAGAGCGCACTGGCATATTCAATCGTGGCCGAGGACAACTGATTGGCCGTCTGAATGGCCGCTCGCAAGGTGCACTCGGCGACATTTCCGGCACCGGGAATACTGACCGTGTTCCCCGTGTCGCAACTTGTACCGAAAATATCGGCATTGGGATCATCGCCGTCGGAGTTGATGATGATGGTATTGGCATGACCCACTGCAGTCATTGCCATCAATGCCGCCGCGCACAGCCAGCGGGTGGTGCTTGTCGAATGATTGCTCACTTGCTTTGCCTCGATAATCGGTTCTTGAACGGAATGAGGAGCCAGGCAGGCCCGTCTATCCTTGAAACGCAGAAAGCGGGAAATGGTGACAAACGGGGGGAACACGCGTAGGTCGCTGCCCGGCCCGTCGGCCTCGGCTACAATGTGGTGGATTTGATCACAGGGAGCCCCCATGCCGCGGCTGGACACGCATATCAACCGCAAGGATCCGGACTTCGTTGCCCGCGAAAAGCATCATCGCGGCCTGGCCGAACGACTTCGGGAAAAGCTGGAACAAACCGCTCTGGGCGGGCCGGAGCGCTCGCGCCAGAAGCATCTCGACCGCGGCAAGCTTCTGCCCCGGGAGCGCGTGCGCACCCTGCTCGACCCCGGCAGCCCGTTTCTGGAAGTCGCGCCGCTGGCCGCGAATGGGATGTATGACGATGCCGCACCCGGCGCCGGGGTGATTGCCGGCATCGGGCGGGTGGCCGGCGTCGAATGCATGGTGGTCGCCAACGATGCCACCGTGAAGGGCGGCACCTACTATCCGGTCACCGTCAAAAAGCATCTGCGTGCGCAGGAGATCGCGCTGGAAAACAACCTGCCCTGCATCTATCTGGTCGATTCCGGCGGCGCCTTCCTGCCGTTGCAGGACGAGGTCTTCCCCGACCGCGACCACTTCGGCCGGATTTTCTACAACCAGGCCAGGCTGTCAGCGAAGAATATCCCGCAGATTGCCGTGGTGATGGGTTCATGCACCGCCGGTGGCGCCTACGTGCCGGCCATGTGTGACGAAGCCGTCATCGTCAAGGAACAGGGCACAATCTTTCTCGGCGGCCCGCCACTGGTCAAGGCCGCCACCGGAGAGGAAGTCGATGCCGAAACCCTGGGCGGTGCCGATGTGCATACCCGGCTGTCCGGCGTGGCCGACCATTTTGCCGAAAACGACATCCACGCCCTGGCCATCGCCCGCGACCTGGTCGCCGATCTCAACCGCCCGGAGCCCGCACTTCAGCCGGAGGCGGACGCGGCAGACCCGGCGTATCCGATCGACGATCTCTACGGCATCCTGCCCGACGACACCCGCTATCCCTTCGAAGTGCGCGAGATCATCGCCCGCATCGTCGACGGATCGGAATTTTCCGAGTTCAAGGCGCGTTACGGCACCACGCTGGTGTGCGGCTTCGCCCGCATTCACGGCTACAAGGTCGGTATCGTCGCCAACAACGGCATCCTGTTCTCAGAGTCAGCACTCAAGGGCGCGCACTTTATCCAGCTGTGCAACCAGCGCAATATCCCGCTGGTGTTTCTGCAAAACATCACCGGCTTCATGGTCGGCAAAAAATACGAACAGTCCGGCATCGCCCGCGACGGCGCCAAGATGGTCACCGCCGTGGCCTGCTCGCACGTGCCGAAATTCACCGTGGTCATCGGCGGCTCCTTCGGCGCGGGCAACTACGCCATGTGCGGCCGCGCCTACCAGCCGCGATTTTTGTGGATGTGGCCCAACGCACGTATCTCGGTGATGGGCGGCGAGCAGGCTGCCAGCGTGCTGGCCACGGTCAAGCGCGACGCGCTTGAAGCCCGCGGCGAGGAGTGGTCGGCCGAGGACGAGGAAAAGTTCAAGGCGCCGATCCGCGACCAGTACGAACACCAGGGCCACCCCTACTACGCCAGCGCACGCCTGTGGGACGATGGCGTCATCGACCCCGTCGACACCCGCCGCGCCCTCGGCCTGGCTTTAGCCGCCTCGGCCAACGCCCCGATCGAACGCGACCGCTTCGGCGTGTTCAGAATGTGATGAAAAGGTTTCAGGGTTCAGGTTTCAGGGTTCAGGAAAGACCCCATCGAAGCCTCCCCTGAAACCCGAAACCTGAACCCTGGAACCTGAATAGCCATGACTGAAATACTGACACTGACCACCGACGATCGCGGCGTTGCGACGCTCAAGCTCAACCGGCCGGAAGTGCACAATGCATTCAATGCCGAGCTAATCGCCGAGTTGACCGATGCTTTCGACCAGGTGTCCGAACAAGCCCGTGTGCTGGTTCTCACCGGGCAGGGCCACTCGTTTTCCGCCGGCGCCGATCTCAACTGGATGCGGGCCATGGCCGAGGCCAGCGAGAGCGAGAATCGCAAGGATGCCGAACGCCTTGCCAACATGCTTCGCAAGCTCGACCAGCTGCCCTGCCCGACCATCGCACGCATCAACGGCCACGCCTTCGGCGGCGGCGTCGGACTGATTGCCTGCTGCGACCTGGCCGTCGCCATGGAATCGGCCAAGTTCGGGCTGACCGAAGTGCGCCTGGGGCTGGCGCCGGCCACCATTGCCCCGTTCGTGGTACCGAAGATCGGTGTCAAGCACGCTCGCCGCTTCATGCTCACCGGCGAGCGCATGAACGTCGATACCGCCATCTGCATCGGTCTGGTCAGCGCCGCGATGCCGGCAGCCCATCTCGACGGCCACGTCAATGATCTGGTCGACCTGCTGCTGGCCGGCGGCCCGCACGCCCAGGCCCACGTCAAGGAACTGATCCGCACCATTACCGTGCACGCCGGCGACCCGACCGAACTCGACCGCCGCACCTCCGAGATGATCGCGACCCTGCGCGTCTCCCGCGAAGGCCAGGAAGGCCTCAACGCCTTCCTCGAAAAACGCAAACCATCCTGGATCGGAAATACCGGGAAAGACTGACGCGTTGAATTAACACGAAGAGCACGAAGAAAATCATTCTTATTTACCTTCGTGCTCTTCGTGTCCTTCGTGGTTGCATTGCATTCCTGTCCCTTCCCAAACGCTCCTCGCCCCGGAAGGCGTGCCGCCTACCCGTGCTAGACTTGCCGGGCCCTTGCGGCTGAATACCCAAGAACAAGACCAACAATTCGACGGGGACACAAAATGAACAGGATTCTGCTGGCCTGCACCGGCCTGGCCATGCTTTTTCCGCTCGCGCTGGAGGCTCAGTCCACCACCCGCGTGCTTATCGTCGGCGACAGCTGGGCCGAGGAACAGTGGGAAGATGGCTCCCACGCCTACGTGTTCGCCCAGAACGGCCTGGACGAGTTTGGCATCTACGGCGAGTCCACCACCGAAAGCGGCTCGACCGCCGAGAACTGGAAGCAGGGCAGCTACCTGCAGCTGATCGAGCAGGCACTGGATACCTACCCGGATATCGACACCGTTCAGCTCACCGTCGGCGGCAACGACTTTCTCGACGTCTGGCACACGGGCATGACCGAGACCGAGATCGAAACGCTGACCAACGCCATCCTCTTTGATCTCAACCTGATCGTCGACTACATCCTCAACCGCGACCCCGGCATCGAGGTACTTCTAAGTCTCTACGACTACCCCAACTTCCGCGACACGCTCGGCGGCCTGGGCGGCTGGTTCGCCTGCGAACCTCGATGGCAGGACATGGGACAACCGACACCACTGCAACTCAATACGGTGGCGGTGGACCTGGTCGAGTCCATTGCCGACATCGCCACCGCCAATCACCGGGTCCATTACGTCGACCACTTCGGCCTGATGCAGAACCACTACGGCTGGCCCGACGAAGGCATCCCGCCCGGCAGCATCGAACCACCCGGCGACATCACCGAACCCAGCCCCTACGAGGCCATGCGCGAGCACCTCTGGGGCATGGCAATTGACTGCTTCCATCTCAAGGACGAAGGCTACGACGTCATCGTCCAGAACCTGATCGACCAATTCCTCTCCGCACGCATGCACGGACAGGCGGACATCGAGCTCGACAACCTGGCGCACACCTTTGACGGTGAAGCTGTCAGTATCGATTCGGTCACCATGCCGCCCGGCCTGCTGCATTCGATCACATACGACGGTCAGACCAACCCGCCGGCTGATGCCGGCACCTACACCGTCGTTGCCAGCATCGATCAGGACGGCTGGGAAGGCCAGATCACCGATACCCTGGTCATCGAGCCGGCCCAGCAGTCCATCACCTTCGCCCTGCCGCCCACACTACCCGACCAACATCCACCGCTCGCCCTTCAGGCCAGCGCCAATTCCGGACTGGAAGTTGAGTTCAGCGTGGTCTCCGGCCCGGCCAACATCGACAACGGCCTGCTGGTGCTGAACGGCGAACCCGGCACGGTGGTTGTCCAGGCCAGCCAGCCCGGCAACCTCAACTGGTTGGCCGCCGAACCGGTCGAGCGCAGCCTGGAGATCGTGTCCGATGAGTTGTTCCGCGACGACTTCCGAAACGCGGATTGAACGGACCGGCATGGCGACGAACCCGACACCCGGCATCAAACTGCCACAAGCGATACGGTAAACTTTCGCCCATGTTCAGAACCATACTGATTGCCAATCGCGGCGAGATCGCCTGCCGCATCATCGCCACCTGCCGTCGGCTGGGTGTGGAGACCGTAGCCGTGTATTCCGACGCCGATGCCGGCGCGCGCCATGTGCGCCTGGCCGACCGCGCCGTACATATCGGTCCGGCCGAGGCGCGCGCGTCGTATCTCGACATCGGCAAGGTCATCCAGGCCGCAAAAGATACCAGCGCACAAGCCATCCATCCCGGCTACGGCTTTCTGGCCGAGAACGCCGATTTCGCCCGCGCCGTGCGCGAGGCCGGCCTCACGCTGATCGGCCCCTCGCCCGAGACCATGGACCTGATGGGCTCCAAGGCCGCGGCCAAGGCGAAGATGGAAACCGCCGACGTGCCGCTGATTCCCGGCTACCACGGTGACGACCAGGCCGACGACACGCTCATGAGCGAGGCCGAACGCGTCGGTTTTCCGCTGATGCTCAAGGCGGCGGCCGGCGGTGGCGGCAAGGGCATGCGCGTGGTCAGATCGAAAGACGACTTCGCTGAAGCCCTCAAGGCTGCGCGGCGCGAGGCCTCCGGCGCTTTCGGCGACGAACGCATGATTCTTGAGCGATATCTGGAGCGCCCGCGCCATATCGAGGCCCAGGTCTTCGCCGACACGCATGGCCATACCGTGCACCTGTTCGAGCGCGACTGTTCCAGCCAGCGCCGCCATCAGAAGATCATCGAGGAAGCCCCGGCGGCCAACCTCGATGACCGCATCCGCCAGGACCTGCTTGCCGCCGCCGTGCGCGCCGCCGAAGCGGTGGACTATGTCGGTGCCGGCACCGTCGAGTTCATGGTCGACGGAGATGATTTCTTCTTCCTGGAAATGAACACCCGGCTGCAGGTCGAGCATCCTGTCACTGAATGCATCACCGGCCTGGACCTGGTCGAATGGCAACTGCGCGTGGCCGCCGGCGAGCCACTGCCGCTGGCCCAGGACGAGATCCGGGTCAACGGCCATGCCATGGAAGCGCGCATCTACGCCGAAGACGCCGAACAGGGTTTCGTGCCCTCGACCGGCACCATCCATCAGCTCAACCTGCCCGCAAGCGAACACGTGCGCGTCGATTCCGGCGTGGACGCCGGCGACGAGGTCAGCATGCACTACGACCCGATGATCGCCAAGCTCATCGTCCACGACCATTCGCGCGACGCCTGCCTTGCGCGTCTCAACCAGGCCCTGGCGGCCAGCTTCGTGTCCGGCCCGACCACCAACCTGGGCTTTCTGCAGGCGCTGGCCGGATCGGACGTCTTCGCCAAAGCCGAACTCGACACCGGCCTGCTGGATCGCGATCTCTCGGCCGTGTTCGAAAAGCGCGAACCACCGGTCGAAGTCATCGCCGCGGCCGCCGGCCGCTGGCTGCTCGAGCAGGAAAGCACGGCCACCGGCCGCACGCCCTGGGACCACTGCGACAGCTGGCGCCTGGGCGCCCCGTCGTCGCGCTCACTGGACCTGGAGTACGGCAACGGTCGCCAGGCCATCGAGGCGAAAGGCGAGAACGGTCGCTATAAATTGCAGATCGACAACGACACCCTCGCCATGGAGTTGGCCGAAGTCGACACCGACACCTACCGACTGACCGCCAACGGCCAGTCCCGTCGCCTGCAGATCCATTCAGCCGA
>SKXY01000250.1 GCA_007128175.1 Wenzhouxiangella sp.
CTCTACCAACTTGGTAGTTGCTTGCTACGGATTGATTCTGCAATTTTAATCACCACTTCACTGAACTGATCAGGTTCGGTCAGGAACGGGGCGTGCCCGGAGTCTTCCAGGAAAACATGACGCTTGCCTTGCGGAGCTTCGACGAGATCGAACCAGTCGCTGGCCAGTTCCATCGGGGTATTGAGGTCGTGCATACCCGAGATCAGTAGCATTGGTACGGGCATCACCTGAACCTCGGCTATCAGATCGCGGCTGCGATAATCAGGCCACATTGGCCCACTGCCGCGGTGCGCACCGTCAAGCCAGCGCTGCAGGTCGGCAAGGTTGTACTCTGGTGAGCGAACGAGCATCCAGGCCAGGCGCCAGACGGGCACGTTCATACCGCCGCCATAGTCGTCGAGCATCTGCATCATCTCGACATAGGCAGCATGCTCCATCAATATCTCGGGTGTGATGGTATCGAGCCAGTGCAGTTGGTCGGGTCGGGCACTCGCCTGGATCAACGGCGCGAGGCGCTCGAGCGTGATCTCTATTCCGCGTTCTGTATTTACTTGCTGGCTGACGCCGACATAAGCCGCGTAATCTTCGGGCCAGCGGGCCACCAGACGGGCGCCAAGCATGGAGCCCCATGAATGGCCCAGCATCGCGATCCGTTCCGTTTTCAGTCGTTCCTGCAGGTGGCGCGTGACCTCATGCGCATCTTGGAGAAATCGTTCCATTGTCATCGTGGTCGGGTCGAAGTCGCGCGGATTCGATTTACCGGCGCCGCGCTGGTCCCAATGGACGACGACGAAATCGCGCTCCAGTACCCTCGTGGTCGCATGGGCCAGCGGCATCTGAGCCGCGCCGGGGCCGCCATGCAGCCACAGCAGCACTGGCGCTGAACGGTCTTGTCCACGGATCAACAACCATTGGGTCATGCCGCCGACCTGGACCGGTTCCAGCGCGGCGAACGGGTCCGGCCCGGTTTGGATATGCGGGGTCTTTCCCGGAAGCGCCATCCAGACGATGGCCACGGTCAACAAGCCCGGGCATAGCAGAATCGTCCTGACCATGGTCATGGCGGGATAACTGCCTCAAGATGTTCAAGGAATTCTGCAATGCGCTGCCGAACGGTGTCGTGATGGCCGAGCAACAGATGTCCCCCCGTATCGAGTGCGAGCATTTGTGCGCCCGGGACCTGTTCCGCGGTAAAGGCAGCGGTCGAGAAGGGCGTGATCCGGTCGTCGCGGGCGTGGATGATCAGCATTGGCACGCGAATCGTCGCCGGGTCGATTGTGGCTGTCGGGTCTATGGCCGCTCCCTCGTTGGCAAGCCCGTCGCGCCTCGATGTCGCCGGCAGGAAGGCAGCGATCATGGCGTGAACGAAGGCCGCCTCGGATTCAGTGATCTGGTCCCTCAGGTCATCGCGGACATCGAACATCGGCGCGAGACGCTGTGGCGCCAGGCGCAGCACGGCCCAGAGCGGGAAATCCGAAGCGAAGAGCCTGTCATAGAGCCATAGCGGCAGCGGCAGCTGCTGCTCCTCGGTGGTCAGTGGTGCATAAGGGGCAAGCGAAATCAGAATCAGCGCCCGGGTGCGTTGAGGATAGCGCTGTGCAAACTGCAGCGCTGGCGGGACCCCGCCCGACATGGCGAGCATCGTGACTTGCTGGATGTTCAGCGAGTCGAGCAGTGCGACGAATGCGTCGGCTTGTGCCTGCGTTGAGGAAGTCTCCGGCAGAGCTGAGCCGGGATAGCCGAAGCGCGAGGGTGCGATCCAGCCATGATTCTCCGGCGCAAAGGCTTCAGCCAGCAAGCGTCCCTGATCATGCCCGCCACCGGCGCCATGGATCACCAGTACCGGCGGTCCCTTGCCCCCTGTTGCAAAGGCAACCGGTCCCAGATCAGTTTCGGCGACTTCGGCGCTCGCTGCAAGTCGTTCGTGGACGCTATTCATGTCGTGCTGAAAGACCAGCCAGATCGTTCCCACTGCCAGCGCCAGTACCAACAAGGTCGGCGTCAGCATGCGGCGCATGGGTTCCTCCGGTAAGTGCAAGCGGTGAAGACAAGGTGAGCCATGTCAAAATCAGTACAGCTCACATTACGCCTTCCCATGGCGGGCTGTTTGCGCCAGATCAACATCATGACATGCAATCTGACCTGAGTTGCACAACCGTATTCAGGCCGAGTGAGTGGTATCGGTTCTCACTTGGACGGGTCAGGCCATACCGTCAGCATCAGCATCCGGCGACGGGGCTGACCTTTGCCGGTACCGTCAATCAGGCCAATGGCAGGGGCCATGCAATGGCCTTGCGGGCGATGCTGAGAGTGGTCAGAGCGGCACAGGGCTAAATCGACGCCCAACATGAAGTCGCCGCCGATTCAGAAGTTGTAAGTCAGCGATGCCGTTAGCAGGTTCCCCGCATCGCCGAACACTGAGTCATCACTGCCGGCAAAAAACTGGCCCAGAATCCTGAAATCCAGATCCTGTGCGACCGACCAGGTCAGTGCCGGACTGATGAACACCGCGCTTTCGTCGGGATACCAGATCACGGCCAGCGATCCGTCCAGCAGGGGGTGAATCGGGTAGCGCAACTGAGTTGTGGCCTGGTAGGTGGAAAAAGACGGGTTGTCCGGGGTCAGTTGTTCGCCGGTCAGCGTGAATTCTTCCCGTCCGCCAGCCCGGTTATAGAGAATCTCGGCCACCGCAAAAAGACTGTTTTCGAACATGTACTCCGCGGAGGTGGCAACAATGAAGTTTGTCTCCCTGCCGCCATCCCGGGCATTGATGTCGCTGTAGAACATCGTCTCGCCCTTGATGCCGATGCCGCGATAGTCACCGGCCCAGCCACCACCCGCCGTGAACCGGTCGCGGAAATAGCCGCTGATGAGTTGCACGTCATAGCCGTTCATGTCGAATGCGTAAAGTCCCGCGACGACACTGTCCCTGGCTTCCCTGGCAGGACTCAAAGCCAATTCGACTCGTGACGTGAAGTCAATGTGGCGTTGAATGCGTATGGCGTCAGTGCCCGGTCGCTCGGGATAATCAAAGTCGTAAAAGGAATAGATATTGAAGATGTCGTTGGGATTGGTGATCATGTTCACGCCCCAGTTGACCCGCTGGCGGCCGACCCGGACGTCCCAGTCGCCGCGATTCCACTCCGCGTAGAGGCGGTCCGGGATGTGGTGCAGCAACCAGTCGTCGCTCCGGGCAACCATCCACGACAGATCCACCAGGCCGTCGTCGGTGTCGATGCCATCGACATATTCCGGAAATTCGCGCAGCAGATCGCCGGCGAACAAGCGCGTGCGCATCTGCCAGTTGAAGGTCAGGTCCGACGTGGCACGCCAGCTCAGGTTCAATCGGTTCTGGAGTCGGTATTCCATCCAGCTCTGCTGCCCGATCGGTTCGGGCAGTTCGGTTGAGATCCGTACTGGTGCCGCCTGCAGGTACCCGCTGATGCGAATGTTCTCGGTCGCGTTAACAACGGGCGCACGCGCGCAGATCACCATCGTCGTCAGCAATACGAATGCCGCACGCCACAGTGACAAACTAGCCCTCCCGCAGCCCATATTCTTGTTGGGCTTCATCCCGGGATATGGCTCCGTCCACCATGGTGATGACACGGCGCGCACGGTCGATTACCCGTTGGTCATGGGTGGAAAATACAAAGGTGATGTTCTGTTCCCGATTCATCGTTTCCATGATGTCGAGCAGGTTCATCGCTGCTTCGGTATCCAGATTCGCGGTCGGTTCATCGGCAAGAATGAACCGGGGCTGTGATGCCAGCGCCCGGGCCACTGCCACACGTTGCTGCTGTCCGCCGGATAGCTGTGCCGGCCTGGCATCCTTGCGATCGCCCAGTCCTACCTGATCAAGAAGCTCATTGGCTCGCTGTTCGATTTCACGCTTGTCCCGATTCTGGAGCATCATGATGAAGGAGACGTTCTCGCGGGCGGTGAAGACAGGAATGAGATTGTAGTGCTGGAAAACAAAGCCAATGTTATGCAGGCGAAAGTCGATGCGTTCGCCATCCTTCATTCGTGAGATTTCCTGTCCGTCGATGAATACCTTGCCGGAGGTTGGCTTGTCCAGACCACCGATCATGTTGAGCAGTGTGGTCTTGCCGGAGCCAGACGGCCCCCGGAGTGCGGTGAACTCACTCTCGTCAATCTCGATCGAGACGTCCCGGAGCGCATGAACCGGGACGGTATCAGGATTGTAGACCTTGGACAGGCTTTCTGTTCTTACGATAGTCATGCCAAATGGAATCCTTTGTCTCGGTTGTTGATATCAGGCATCTCGGGCTGCTTCCAGTGGATTGATCCGTATTCCCTTTATGGCCGGATACACGGACGCCAGTAGTGTGATCATTACCACCACGGCAAGAATGACGGCATATTCGGCTATGGAAAGTGTTGGATAGATGATATGGTCCCATCCGAGCTGGGCCGCGCCCTCGGCAAACATTTCAAGGTTGAGACCGGCGTCGCTGAAATAGTTGATGCTCAGCGTGGCCAGGCTCATGCCGACGACTGCACCTGCGATCGTCAGCATGAACGCCTCGAGCATGATCATGCCGAACACTCGCCTGCGGCTCATGCCGATCGACAGCAGCATGCCGATCTCGCGCATTCGCTCGAACAGGGCCATGAGCATCGTGTTGAGAATGCCGAATGCCAACGCCAACATGATGATCATGGTGATCAGAATCACCATCACGCCCCCCAGCTCCACCAGCATGCTGAGTTCCGGCGACAGTTGTCGCCATGTCTGGGCCTTGATGCCGGGGAATGCGGAATTGAGCTCGTCAACTAACGGTGCGGCGAACTCCTCGTCGGAGAGCATGATGCCGATCTCGTGATACACCGGCTGGTCACTCAGCAGGTCGATAAAATCATCGGCGCGGACAAATACGTTGCGTTCGTCATAGTCCACCGAGGCCGACCTGAACAATCCCACAATATTGAAGGAAGCCGAAATCAACTCATTGTTGATGTCTTCAAACGTGAGCACGACACGGTTGCCCACCTCCATGTTGTGTTCGCTGGCCAGCCGCTCGCCGATGATCGCGGCATTGCGGATTTCTGAATCGAGATATTCACCTTCCACCAGATTTTCATGGAAGTTGGTCGTGCGTGTTTCCGATGCCATGTCGATTCCCCGAATCCGGACCCCGGAAGTCTTGACGGGGGACTGGACCATGCCATCGGTGATGGTCCTGGAGCTGAACGACACGACCCGCTCGTCATTCTCCAGCCAGCTGACAATCTCGTCATGATCGGGAATATCAAGCCAGGAGTAACCTTCCGCCAGAAACTCCGGGTGATGCACCTGCGCATGTGTGATTTCGCTTTCGATCAGGTAGTCAATGCGCTGCTGCATCAAGCCGTTGACCATGCCCACGGCAACCACGCCGGCCCACAGGCCGACGATGATGGCGGCCAGCAACACGCTGCTTCGGGCCGGGTGCCTCCAGATGTTCCTCCAGGAAAGTGCGATCAGCGTTTTCATCGGCTCCTTCCCATCACGAGCGTGCGGCCTCGAGAATGTTCAGCTTCAATATCTTCACCAGAGGGAACAGAAAGACTGCCATGGCAATGAGAAATACGTAAAAGCCCTGGATAAAGAACTGATCCGGTGCGAAAGACATCGGGATGATCGGCTCGAACCCCATGTCGATCACCGCCTGGGCAGCATCTCCGGAAAGCGAAATCGGATCGATCAGTTTCAACAACACCCACGAAAGCGTGATGCCGAAGGCAACCGCCATTGCACTGATGATAAGTGTCTCGATGAAGACTACGAAAGACAGGCTGATGCGCTTCATCCCCACAGACAGCAACACGCCAAACTCGCGCAGGCGCTCCATGGTCATGGTCAGCACCGTTCCGAAAAAACCGAAGCCGATCACCACATACAGCACCAGTGTCAGCAGTCGTGGCATTGCCAGATCCATTTCCATCAGTTCCAGCAGCTCCGGCATGAGTTCCGGCCAGGTGAAGATCACCAGTTCTTCAGCTTCCAGTTCGTTGCGCACGGATGCAGCGACGGCGCCTGTGTGGCGCTCCTGTTGCACGGATATCAACAAGCCGGTGATGTGATCCTCGGCCGAAAGCAGTTCCTGTGCAGCTTGAATTGGAAGGTAGACGGCCGAGTTGTTCATGTCGCGAATGGGATGATCAATGATCCCGGCGATTTCAAACAGACCGCTTGCCGACATTCCGAAACGACCCTGCCCAATTAGCGCCAGTGTGTCGCCTACTCCGAGTTGAAGCCTGTCCGCCAGCCCCTTTCCCATCACCGCAGTCTGTTCACCGGCCTCAGGAAATCGACCATCGGCCAGGTAATTGCCGATCTGGTTGAAAGCCTGCTCCTTTTCTGGATCCACACCGAACACGGCTGCCCCGCGAGTGGAAACATCGTTGGCGGCGAGCATGAAGGTCTCGACTCGCGGAACAACCCGCGTAATGCGCGGATCAGCATTCAGAATGCGACCCCTGAGGGTTTCATCGTAATGAAAAGCATTGTCCAGGGAGGCTTCGCCGTCGTAGCGATAATCCTGTATCTGCAGGTGACCGGTATTGAAGTTCACCATCCGGTCGATCATCACTTCATAGCTGCCCCGGTTCATCGACTGCATGACGATGGCCGCCAGGACCGCGAACACGATGGCGGAAATAGTGATGAGGGTCCGCCGTCTATTCCGCCAGATATTTCGCCAGGCCAGTTTCAGATAAGTCATGAGACGGCAGCCCTCAGCTCCTGCAGAGTGCCATCATCAACGGAGTCTCTGCATGTTGGCACGGGAGAAGAAGCTCTCGTCGATGTCGATATCGAACTCGATCTCCTGATAGGTCAGGACGGTTCGCTCATCGTCCTTGTCAGCCGGAATGACCGAGATTCGGGTTGGCACTTTGCGATCTCCGAACTGCTCGATCTGGTCGAACTCCATGGAGTTTACCAGGCTGTCGCGCTGATCGTAATTCTCGATACGCAACTGCATGTAGTCATCGACAGCGATCCACAACTTGACCTTTCCCCATACGATCGGTGTATCCGGCTTTGGGATCATCTCGATGACGTAGGCATCGAAACCATCGTATTCCTCCGTGCGCAAGAGTTTGTGCTCGAAATCCTGCACCAGGTCCGAATCGCGCACGAGGTCGTCATTGGTGAAGTCCGACCCCATCCAGGATTGCGCCATCATCGAGGACGGCAATCGCGTGGTGCGGTCGATACGCGGATCATAATTCCAGATGTCGCTGCCACGCATCAGAAAGGCAGTCCCTTCATCTCGGGCCGGCGCGGTAATGAGAATCAACGAATGATCACGGCCCTTGAGCCAGGAGCGCATGGACACTTCCCGCTCATAGCGTGGACGGATGATTCTCATGGTCATTTCCGCATACTGCGAGTCGCCCCGCATTACCTCTTCCATCCGTTCGACGATCTCGACGGGGCTCTGCGAGTGTGCGGAATTGGCCGACAGCGTGAGCACAACGCCGACGGCCAGCAGGGAAACGTATTGTCTGAACTGGGGGTATATCATGATGCTGTCCGTTGTCTGCTTATTGGCCAGCTATCGCTTGCATGGCGTACAAGCGCATTCTCTCACCGCTTGCCGCCATACCCGGTTGACTTATATCAATATGGCTGATTCAGCCGCGGTTGTAAAGACAATTGTTTTGCCCACAGGCCAATCGGATCCGGCCTCGGAAAGCGCCTGAGTAACACCCTTCCTTCTGGTCTGCAGAAGAAGGCTGGCCAGGTGGCCAGGGTGTTTCCGTGATGACGGCCTTCTCGCTTGACGGCGTGTCAGGCTTCCCCGATCAGACCCTGTCCAACGGCATTGCACTTGAACTGACCATTCGGTCAGTTGTTTGTGTCCGGGGCTCGCGGCATGTCTTGCAGAAACCGCTGCGCGTTTTGCTGGGATGCGCGGATCTCGCCCAGCGATCGGCATTGGGTCGTCCGGAAGTTGGTGCCTGTCTGCTGCACGCGCCGGCAGACGAGCTGGTCGTCATCACGACCGCGCACTGTCGCCCAGAGGGCCTCGTGCAGGTTCAGCAACTCCGTCTGGTCGCTTCGGCTCAATTCTTCAACATCCTCGACTCCATGGATCTTGGTGAGAATGCGCCCCTCGAGTTGAGTGTAACGTCGCATCTCCCGGTCATCGAGCAAGGCCGGCTCTCCTTCCTGGACATCCTGCCGGAGTTGGGCCAGAAACTGCCTGTATTCGTCCAGGCTGACAACCTCGGGGCTGGCGCGCTCGACAGATGTGGCACACGCTGAAAGCACGCCAGCAATCAAAAGGGTTGGAAGGATTCGATTGAACATATTTTGGGCTCGCAAGTTGGTTGAATACGATGTAGAAGTGTCAGGAATGCGCTGGGCATTTCCGAGCTTTCCAGAACTTCTATTCTTCGGTAATTATTTATACCATACGCATCGTACGTTGACAATCGTAGAAAAAGGGTCCCACGAAGCCGACGAACGTCCAGCAAGGTTGGTCATCTCTGTGCGAAGTCCAGCATGGTTGCAGAATGATTAGTTCTCCATGCTAATCAGATGTTTGCAGCGGGCACACGACAGAGCCGGCTGCCCGGAGAGCTCCGCTCCAGAGTCAGGTGGCGGTGATGGAGATATTCGGGAGGTGGCCCGATTCGGCAGCGTTGATAGCCAAGGCAGAGGCCGCGCCGATGGTGAGTGGCGCTCCCCTATGACGCTGAACCGCGAGAGGTGATCGGGTAGTGTGAGCCTCACGCCAGCAGGAAAGGACATTGAGAAATGGGCGACGAAACCAGGGAAGTGAAACGCATCCGTGACCGGGTTGCCATCGAGTCCCGACAGCAGGTGATGTTGGTGACCCTGAGCCGGCCCGACAAGTACAACGGTTTGGATCTCGACATGATGCACGCGCTGGTCGAGGCGGCGCGCCGGGTGCGCAAGCGCCGGGATGTGCGGGCGGTGATTGTGCACGGCGAGGGCAAGGCATTCTGTGCCGGGCTGGATTTTGCCAGCGTGACGCGTCAGCCGCGGCGTATCCTGGCCAGCTTCTTGCCATGGTGGCACAAGGACAATCTGTTTCAGCGCATGTGCCTGGCCTGGCGCGACCTGCCGGTGCC
>SKXY01000181.1 GCA_007128175.1 Wenzhouxiangella sp.
GCTTTTTCTCGTGGTAAGGCACCCCATGTCTTTCGACCAGGGCGATGAAATCCCACGGCGTGTAGCGGCTCAGCGCCGATTTGCAGAAATGCGGGTTGGCCGAGAGAAAGTGCTCGTCGGGCGCAGAATGCATGTTGGTGAAATTGCAACGCCCGCCGCCCGACATCAGGATTTTCTTGCCGACCTTGTTGGCATGATCGAGCACCATTACCCGCTTGCCACGTGCCCCGGCAGTCATTGCACACATCAGGCCGGCCGCACCCGCACCGATGATGACCACATCAACCTGCTCGCTTCTCCCGGTCGTCATGGCCGTTCAATCCGGCGTGTCTGTCTCGAAGTCGGCCAGCTCCACGCGCAGCCAAGCCCGCGCTCGACGCAGATCGCGCACCACGGTGCGGCTCGACACACCGAGCATCTCGCCGATTTCCTCGACGGTGTAGCCGGCGTAAAGCTGTGCCGCGGCCACCTCGGCCATGCGCTGATCCCGATCCGCCAGCGTAACGAGCACCTCCTCGACTGCCATGATCCGATCGAGATCCTCGTCTGCCAGCCCATGCTGTTCCTCTTCGTATGTCTGGCGCACCTGATCGCCGCCGCGTTTGGCCGTCAGGCGCTTGCGTGTGTAATCCAGGATCAGCTGTCGCATCACACAGGCAGCCAGCCGCTGAAAGTGCAGCCGGCCCTCGATCTGGTTGGTCATTTTGCCACGCAGTTTCAGGAAGGCTTCATGCACCAGCGCCGTGGTCTGCATGGTCGGACTTGCACCGAGACGATGACGCTGGGCATGACCGATGCGTCGCATGTCATCGTAAACCAGCGGCACCAGTTGATCGAACAGTTCGGGAGATGACTTGATCTCGTCAAGCAACTGCGTCACTTCAGATGGAGCGACTCCCTTGTCATGCCCGTCAATCGACACGATTCACCCAGACACGGGCAAACGAACACCGGTCGTCCTCAAAAGGGATTGTCAGCGAATTCACCTGATTCATGTCTTCCACCTTACCCGATTAACGTAGACCTTGAACAAGCCTGAATGAAAGTCGACATCATGCGCAAGCCACTGAACATCCTTTTGCCCTCAACCCTGCTACTGGTAATGGCCTGCAGCGGCGGTGATGGAGAATTCGCTGCTGGAAACGGTGACAATCACCTGATATTCGATGGCCGTCAGATCGAAATCGATTCGGTCTACTGCTCTGATCGAATGAGACGGGTGACCGTCCGTTTCGAACAGGGTGCGCTGTACGTGAGCGAAAGGGATGAAGCACCCGGCTACGAAGCCGTGCTGCGGATCACGTCTCCGGAGCGCAGCGAGTACGTCAACCGCAAGATAGTCAGCGGCTCTTCCGACCCGATTTCCACCGACGGCCTGAATGTGGATCCGGATCGCGGTATCAATGGCGATATACAACTGATGCGCTCAATGGTTCTGCTTAACCCCGACCGCTTTCCGGACGCTGTCGCCAGAGAGCTGGAGGTTCGTGCAGCCTGTCCGAACTGATCTGCCCTGGTCTCAGTCCAGACCGGCCCGCCGCTGCCATCGCTCGCGCTCGAAATCGTGCCCGGCTCCAGGGTCGGCTTCATGCAGCGCCGCATACAGCTCGGCCAGTTCTCCGGAGATATCACGGGTTCGGCCATGCTCCTCGCCCAGCGCATCCCGATAGATTTTGAATGCCTGGATCATCGGTGTCTGGGCTTCCTCATAGCGCTCCTGTGCCACCCGCACCAGACCCAGCCGCGCATGGAATACGCCCAAATGCCAGTGTCCAGGGGGCAGAACCCGCTGACCGCGCTCGAGCGCCTCGGTCGCCAGGGCTTCAGCCTGGTCGAATCGACCCAGCGACTGCATAAGTGAACTGTTGTTGTTGATGAAGATGAGAGTGCGATGATGGTCGTTGCCGTAAAGACGACGCGCGTTGTTCATGGCCTCCAGGGAATATGGCTCGGCGTCATCCGGCCGTCCCATTGCGCTGAGCAGGAACCCCATGTTGTTGACGGAGATCATCGTGGATGGATGTTCATCCCCGAGCACCTGACGTCGGCCTGCAAGCGCCTCCCGGTAATACGGCAGCGCATCATCCAGGCGATCCTTTTGTTGCAGCAACCAGCCCACGTTGCTGATGGAACCCAGGGTTTTCGGGTGCTGATTCCCCAGGTTTTCGCGGCGAACCTGCAGCACTTCCCGATAGTAGGGCATGGCTTCTTCGAACCGTTCCTGTCCGCTCAGCAAGGACCCCATATTGCTGAGCGATGCGAGCGTCTGCGTATGGCTGGCACCCAGTAGTTCGCGGCTCTGCTCCAGTACCTCGATGTAGTATCGTTCGGCCATCTCCATGTCGCCACTGTTGTAGTAGTGGGTGCCCATGCTTCCAATCATGATCAAGGTTTCGAGGTGCTCCTCGCCCAAAACCATCCCAAGACCGTTCATGGCCTCTTCGTATAGCCGACGCTGTTGCTCATATCTCCCCAATTGCCCCTGGAGCGCTCCCATTTCACCGATTGTTTTCAAGGTTTCCGGATGCTTGTCGCCCAGCAGGGCACGGCGAATCAGCAAGGCTTCAGCCTGGGGTGCCTCCGTGCGATCGTTGATGCCCAGTTCACGCATGGTCGTTGCCGTGACCTGCAGCAGCCTGGCGCGCAGCAGGGGCTGAGCAGCAAATTCCCGATCGACGGTTTCCAGCGTGGGCTCGAAGATGTTCTGATCCAGGGATGCCAGAGCGACATCAGTGAAGTTGACACCGGCCAGGGACTGATCAAGCACATCAAGTGCTCCCTCTATCTGCTCCGGATCCTCGGTCAATGACTGAAGTGCTGTCCGGCGCCTGTCCAGGATTCCCTGTCGCAAGCTCACACCCATCGCCGAGGGATCGACAGCCGCGAGCCGCTCGGACTGAAAGTCCACCACTTGCTGCAATTCCTCGGCTAGTTGTTCGGACTCCTGCTCAGCCTGCATCGCCCGCTCCGCCTCCAGCTCGGCCCGATCCCGCTGCATCGTTGCGTGATGGGCCTGCCAGAGCGCACCGATCACTGCAAGGCACAGGACTGCCGATACGGTGATCGTGACTCCGGCGGCAAGGCGATGACGTCGGATTATGCGCGACAAAAGATAGGTGCGAGTCTGCCGGCGAGCCCGCACCGGAAACCCTTCCCGGCAACGCCGCACATCCTCCAGCATCTGGGACACACCGGCATAGCGTTCGTCCGGGTCTTCGGCACAGGCACGGTCAATGATCGCGATCAGGTCGTTTCTGTGGGCCAGGTTGCCCGGCAGTTCCCCACGGATCGAGTGACCTGGTCTGGCCTGCCGGATTCTGCCGCTCAACAGCCATTGCAACAACACACCCAGTGACCAGATGTCCGACTGGGTCGAGACACTCTCCCCCCGGAGTTGTTCGGGTGCGCAAAAGGCCGGGGTCAGTGCACCGCCTCCCGCACTTCCTGTGTCTTCTTCATCGTGGATGAGTCTCGCCACGCCGAAGTCGACCAGCCGCACCCGGTCAAACTCCGTGACACGCACGTTGGCCGGCTTGAGGTCTCCATGCACAACCTGCCTTTGATGAGCATGCCCGACCGCTTCGGAGATCTGTTCGAAAAGATCCAGACGAGCCGCAAGATTACAGGCGTTCCGGTCGACATACTCGTCAAGATCATGCCCCGCAATCCACTCCATGACGAGGTAGGCGTGGCCATCATCGGTGGTTCCGCCATCGATCAGGCGCGCGATGTTGCGATGGTTGAGTCGCGCCAGGAGTTGCCGCTCTATTCTGAGTCGCTCGTCCAGGTTGTCCCTGCGGATGCGGATCAGTTTGATCGCGACCGTCATTTCAAAGGCGCCGTCGGCCCGCTCGGCTCGGTAGACCGAACCCATGCCACCCCTGCCAATTACCTCTACCGCGCGCCAGGCGCCAAGTCTTGTTCCCGGTGCCAGCACCAGCTCGCCAGCTCTGCCGGAGCTCCTGACAGCATTTCCGGCACGCTGGAACAAGTCGTCGATCTTGCCGCCTGATTCCTCGTCCGCACGCAGCAGCTCGACCAGCCACCGATGGATTCGCGGCGCACGCTTTTCGATTTGCCGGAGTTGACGTTGCCTGGAGGCCTGATCCACCTCCTTGAGCCGATCAAACAGCTGATCCAGCAGTTTACGGCGGCCCCGGGTCAACCTCGCCCTGGACGGTTCATGGGACACGGGTATGGCTCGCGAGTGGCAGTAAGGAATCTCACCTTACTACATGGCACCCCGACGACCGCACCAGTTCGATGTCGGGCTTTCCCGCTCGGGAAGCTTGCACGAGCATCGGAAGCAGGCTAGGCTATCTACTTATCTTTCCATCTCGATAAAAGGATATTATCATCGACCTGGAAATTGTCAGTCGGTACTGCAGCCTGCTCGGTGACTCGACCCGCCTGCGCCTGTTGGCCTTGCTGGAGGCCGAGGAACTGACCGTGGCCGAGCTGGCCGAGGTGACCCACCTCGCCCAGCCGCGCGTGTCCACTCATCTGGCCCGACTGCGCGAGGCCGGACTGGTGGTCGACCGGCGCGAAGGGGTGTCGGTCTACTACCGGCTTGGCAATCCCGACGATAACCCCGAGCTGCACCGGCTGTGGGCAGTCTTTCGAGAGCAACTCGACGACACGCTGGTCGCGGCCGATGCCGAGCATCTGCCCGAAGTGCTGGCGCGACGCGCGGCCGGACGCAACTGGCCCGACAGCGTGGCCGGGGACATGGAACGGCATTACTCTCCGGGGCGCACCTGGGAGGCAACGGCACGGGCTCTGGTGCAGCTGTTGTCACTCGGCAAGGTGCTCGACATTGCTTCCGGCGACGGCGTCATGGGAGAGTTGCTCTCCAACCAGGCCGAGTCGATCGACTGCATGGACGTGTCGGAGAAGGTGGTTGCCGCAGGCCGTGAACGCGTAGCCGAACTGGACAATGTCCGCTTCCACCAGGGTGACATGCATGACCTGCCGTTCGAAGCCGCCAGTTTCGACACCGCACTGATAATGCACGCCCTGTCCTACAGCCCCGAACCGGGCCGGGCCATTCGCGAGGCCTCTCGTGTTCTGGTTCCAGGCGGCCGACTCGTCGGGGCAACGCTCAAGCGCCACCGCCATGCCGGTCACGTCAAGACCTACGGGCATGCCAACAGCGGCTTCACGGTCGGGCAGTTGACCGGGCACTGTCGCGACGCCGGGCTCGAGGTGAACTTCTGCGACGTCACCTCCATCGAGCGCAAGACGCCGAACTTCCACATCATCACCCTGCTTGCAATAAAACCATGAATCGACTTCCATGGCACGACGCCGAACGTGTCGAACAACTGATGGCCACCCTCGACCAGCGCATCCTGCTGCTCGATGGCGCCATGGGCACGATGATCCAGGCCGAAAGACTGAACGAGGCGCAGTTCCGCGGTGAGCGCCTCGCCGACCACGACCATGACCTGAAAGGCAACAACGACATACTGACACTGACCCGACCCAACGTTGTAGCCGATATCCACCGCCGGTTTCTCGACGTCGGCTGTGACCTGGTCGAGACCAATACCTTCAACGCCAACCGCATCAGTCAGGCGGACTACGGGCTGGAGGCCCTGTCCGAAGAAATCAACTTCGAAGCGGCGCGAATGGCTCGCGAGCTATGCAAGGAATACGAACGAGAAGCGCCCGGACAACCACGCTTCGTCGTCGGCGTGATCGGTCCGACCAACCGTACCGCTTCGATCTCGCCGGACGTCTCGAGCCCCGGCTTCCGCAATGTCGATTTCGAGCGACTGGTCAAAACCTACGGCGAGGCCGCACGCGGCCTGCTCGATGGTGGCAGCGACCTGATCATGATCGAAACGGTATTCGATACCCTTAACGCCAAGGCCGCGATTTTCGCCGTGGAGGATGAGTTCGAGCGGCGCGGCAAGCGCTGGCCGCTGTGGATCTCGGGCACCATAACCGACGCCAGTGGACGCACCTTGTCAGGCCAGACACCCGAGGCGTTCTATTTCTCCATCGCCCACGCCGACCCGCTGCTGGTCGGCTTCAATTGTGCACTCGGAGCCGACCAGCTCAAGCCTCATGTGAAAGCACTGGCGGAGGTCGCCGAGTGCCGGGTCAGTGCACACCCCAATGCCGGCCTGCCCAACGAACTGGGTGAATACGACGAATCACCGCAGGACATGGCCCGCAGCATCGAGCAATTCGCCGCCGACGGTCTGGTCAACGTAATCGGCGGCTGCTGCGGCACCACGCCGGAGCACGTGGCCGCCCTGGGCCGCACCATGGCCGGTTACCACCCGCGCCTGCCGCCAGAGCGCGCAACGGCATGAGCAAGGACCATTACACCCACCTGAGCGGCCTGGAACCACTGGTCATCACGCCCGAGCTCGGTTTCGTCAATGTCGGCGAACGCACCAATGTCACCGGCTCGGCCCGCTTCCGGCGACTGATCGCCGAGAACCAGTACGAGGAAGCCGTCGAGGTCGCCCGCCAGCAGGTCGACAACGGTGCCCAGATCATCGACGTCAACATGGACGAGGGCCTGCTCGACTCCGAGCATGCCATGACCACATTCCTGAACCTGATCGCCGCCGAGCCCGATATCGCGCGGGTTCCGGTGATGATCGATTCGAGCAAGTTCCATGTCATCGAGGCGGGCCTGCGCTGCCTCCAGGGCAAGGGCGTGGTCAATTCCATCAGCCTGAAGGAGGGCGAGGAAGCGTTTCTCGAGCAGGCGCGCCGGATCCGACGCTACGGCGCGGCAGTTGTCGTGATGGCCTTCGACGAGCACGGCCAGGCCGATAATGCCGAACACATGGTCGAGTGTCTGGAACGCGCCTACCGCCTGCTGACCGAGCAGGCCGGTTACCCGCCCGAAGACATCATCTTCGACCCCAACATCTTTCCGGTCGCCACCGGCATCGAGGAGCACAACAACTACTCGGTCGAATTCATCAACGCGACCAAAGAACTGAAAAGACGTTTTCCGCACTGCCACGTGTCCGGCGGCGTGTCCAACATGTCGTTTTCCTTTCGCGGCAACAATCCGGTTCGCGAGGCCATGCACTCGGTGTTTCTCTACTATGCCAGGAAAGCCGGCATGGACATGGGTATCGTCAATGCCGGTCAGCTCGAGGTCTACGACGAGATCGATCCCGAACTCCGGGAACTGGTCGAGGATGTGGTCCTCAACCGGCGAGACGATGCCACCGAGCGGCTGCTGGAAGCGGCCGAGAACTACAAGGGCGAAGGCAAGCGTGAAGTCAAGGATGAAGCCTGGCGCGACAAGCCGATCGCCGAGCGTCTGAAGTATGCGCTGGTCAAGGGCATCGACAAGCATGTCGTTGAAGATACCGAGGAAGCACGTCAGCAGTTCGATACGTCCCTGGAAGTCATAGAAGGACCGTTAATGGACGGCATGAACCATGTCGGCGACCTGTTCGGCGACGGTCGCATGTTCCTGCCGCAGGTAGTCAAGTCCGCCCGGGTGATGAAAAAGGCTGTTGCCCACCTGGTGCCCTACCTGGAAGCCGAACAGACCACCAGGGAAAAGAAGGGCAAGGTACTGATGGCCACGGTCAAGGGCGATGTGCACGATATCGGCAAAAACATCGTCGGCGTGGTGCTCGCCTGCAATGGCTTCGACGTTCACGACCTGGGCGTGATGGTTCCGGCACAAAGGATTCTCGACGAAGCCCGAAACGAAGAGGTCGACATCATCGGCCTGTCGGGGTTGATCACCCCCTCTCTCGATGAGATGGTCGACGTCGCCAACGCCATGAACAAGGCCGGCTTCGAACTGCCGCTGTTGATTGGTGGCGCCACCACTTCTCGTGCGCACACCGCTCTGAAAATCGATACGGCCTACGATGGGCCGGTGTGCTGGGTCAAGGACGCCTCACGCTCGGTCGATGTCGTACGCAAGCTGGCCAGCAAGACACATCGCCAGGCCTATGCCGACGAAATCCGATTCGATTACAAGAACTACCGTGAACGCAGCCACTCAGGCAAGAACCGCAAGCCTCTGGTCGCCATCGATCAGGCACGCGCCAATGCCTTCAAGCCCGACCGCAACGAATACACTCCGGAACAACCGCACAAGCCCGGCATGCACGTGTTTGACGACTGGCCACTCGATGATCTTGTGCAGTACATCGACTGGACGCCGTTCTTCCAGTCCTGGGAGCTCAAGGGCCGCTATCCCGATATTCTCGAAGATGAAAAGCTGGGTGAAGCGGCTCGCAACCTGTTCAAAGACGCCCAGGACATGCTCGAACGCATCATCGAGGGGAAATGGCTGCAAGCCAGGGCGGTTTGCCAAGTTTGGCCGGCGGCAAGTGAAGGCGATGATGTCCTGCTCTACCGCGACGAGTCGCGCGAGCAGGTGCTTGAAAGACTGGTCATGCTGCGCCAGCAGGCCGACAAGTCCTCAGCCAATTTGTGCCTGGCCGACTTCGTGGCACCGGCCGACAGCGGCATCGCCGACTGGACCGGGCTGTTCGCGGTGACCGCCGGGCTGGGCCTGGAAGAGGCCATCGAGAAACATCTGCCGGCCAATGACGATTACTCGGAGATCCTGCTCAAGGCCCTGGCCGACCGCCTCGCCGAGGCGCTGGCCGAGGCATTGCATGCCAAGGTTCGTCGCGAGATCTGGGGCTATGCTGCCGATGAATCACTCGACAGCGGTGCACTGATCCGGGAAAAGTTTCGCGGCATTCGACCGGCACCGGGCTACCCGGCCTGCCCGGATCACAGCGAAAAGGAAAAGATCTTCGCCCTGCTCGATGCGCCGGATCGCATCGGCGTCACCCTGACCGAAAACTTCGCCATGCTCCCCACCGCCGCCGTCAGCGGCTACTACTTCGCCCACCCCGACAGCCAGTACTTCGTCGTCGGCAAGCTCGACCGCGACCAGGTCGAAGACTACGCCCGGCGCAAGGGCATCAGCATGGAAAAGGCCGAGAAGTTTCTGCGGCCGAATTTGGAATGAAGGTCACGGGTTACAGGTAACGGGTGACAAGGTGGGCTGGCTTGACGTTTTTTGACAGTCGCGGGTGGCCAACGGCAATGCATACGCCATTGGCCCGCAC
>SKXY01000183.1 GCA_007128175.1 Wenzhouxiangella sp.
CGTCGAGATCGGCAATGGCCCCCTCCAGCAGCTTCATGCCCTGATCCAGCGTCTCGCCGAATCGCTTTTCCTCGCGCTCGAGCACCTCGGTGACATGCGCCTGCTTGCTGGCCAGTTCCGGATAGGCCTCGCCCATGACCTCGGCCAGCGGGGCCACCATCTTCGCAAAGAACAGGTCCTCGCAGCCGAGCTTGTAACCGTGGCGGATGGCGCGGCGAATAATGCGACGGAGCACGTAGCCGCGGCCCTCGTTGGACGGCAGCACGCCGTCGACGATCAAAAAGGCACAGGCACGGATATGGTCAGCGATCACCTTCAGCGAGGCCGAATCGCGGTCTTGCGAGCCGGTGAACTTGGCCGCCGCATCGATCAGGTGCTCGAACAGATCGATCTCGTAGTTCGAATGCACGCCCTGAAGAATAGCGGCCAGGCGCTCCAGGCCCATGCCGGTATCCACGCAGGGTGCCGGCAGCGGGCCCATGGTGCCGTCGGTCGCGCGGTCGTACTGCATGAACACCAGGTTCCAGACCTCGATGTAGCGGTCGCCGTCCTCTTCGGGCGTGCCGGGCGGGCCGCCGGGCACTTCGGGTCCGTGGTCGTAGAAGATCTCGGAGCACGGACCACACGGGCCGGTCTCGCCCATGGCCCAGAAGTTGTCGCTCTCGTAACGTTTGCCCGGCTTGTCGCCGATGCGCGAGAAGCGCGCGGAATCGACGCCGATATGGTTCAGCCAGATATCGGCCGCCTCGTCATCGTCTTCGTAGACGGTCACCCACAGCTTCTCCGGCGGCAGCTTGCAGGTTTCGGTCAGAAATTCCCAGGCGTACTCGATGGCCTCCTTCTTGAAATAATCGCCGAAGCTGAAGTTGCCCAGCATCTCGAAGAAGGTGTGATGCCGGGCGGTGTAGCCAACGTTTTCCAGGTCGTTGTGCTTGCCACCAGCGCGCACGCAACGCTGGGAGCTCGTGGCACGGGTGTAGGCGCGCTTTTCCGAACCCAGGAACACGTCCTTGAACTGCACCATTCCGGCATTGGTGAACAGCAAGGTCGGATCGTTGGCGGGAAGCAGCGAACTGGACGGCACGACACGGTGATCGCGCTCGGCGAAATAGTCGAGAAAGGCCTGGCGGATATCGGCGGTGGTTTTCATCAGGAAGCCTGGAAAGGGGCAAATTCAAAGTCAGACATATAGTTTAAGCGCCCCGCAGGCAAGGGGGGAGCGCATTTGATTCGGACTCGCCCCTCATTCATCTTCGAAGCCCCAGGGCAGCGGCGGCGGCTCGACCGGCTCGGACAGATCGAATGTCAGCCGTACGGAGTGCCCATGTTTCGGCCAGTGGACACCGTATTGGAAGGTGTCCTCGTCGACGAAATCCATGAACCAGAAGTTGTCGGCACGTTTGGCCAGGATTTCGGCCGTATGCGCATCGGCGGGAAAGATCTGCCGATGATCCAGCCCGGGCACTGGCGCATCACCGCCGTACTGGCTGATGTCCTCTTCCGTGCCGTCACGATGGCGATGATCGTGCTTGAGCCGAATCGTGCCGTCGACGATGGTCAGAATCCAGTTGCGCGAGCGGTCGTCATCCACGTGCAAGGCGACATGAATGCGCTCCTCATCACACGACACGCCATGGGCGAGCAAGTCACGCCCGATCAGGGCGTCACGGTAATACTCGGTGACATCGTCCACCTGACCGGCGAAGGCCTGATCGCAAAGCCCCTCCAACTTCTGCCAGAATGCACGCTGCTCGGGCTTGAGCTCATCGATCGCCCCGGACCCGGCCTGCGCCGCACCCGCGATCAGGCAACACATGAGTGAAGAAGACAATAATGTTACACAACGCGACATCAGGGTTCTCCGGGATAAAAGTCAAACAGCAGTGTAAGCCTTGAAGGCAAGGCCCGCAGGATGCGTGGAGGCCGAAGGCCGGAACGCATGCTGGACGAGGTCCAACAAACCCCACCGGGTGGGGGGGTACTCAACCCCGTCCAGCATGCGTTTCGCTTGCGATCCACGCATCCTACGGATGCCTTTCCTGAAACCTGAACCCTTATATCTACCCAACCAACTCGCGCACGTGTTCGTGGGCAAAGCCGCGGCGGGCCAGCGCCTGCTGACGGCGGGATTTTTCCTTGAGGTCTTCAACCGGCTGCGCGCCGTAACGCCGCTCGTACCACTCTGCGGCCACGGCAAACCAGTCTACTTGCTGCTCGCGCAGGGCACGCTCGGCCAGGGCGCGGTCGATGCCGCGCTCGCCCAGTTCGGCGCGAATGCGCACCGGGCCGTAACGTTTCGCCACGCGAGAGCGCACGTAGCTTTCGGCAAATCGCTCGTCGGACTGCAGGTTCTCTCCGGCGAGTTCATCGACCACCGAACCGACCTCCGTTTCCGGCCAGCCGCGGCGGGTCAGCTTGTGCACCAGTTCAACGTACGAGTGCTCGCGCCGCGCCAACAGGCGCAGCGCGGCCTCGCGGAGATCGGCGCGATTGATCTCGTCGGCAGTCACGATTCAGGCCGACATCAGCCGGCCTCGGACTTTGCTTCCTCGCTGCCCGCATCAGCCGCCGGCATGGTCTTCGGCAGCAGCTTCTCGCGCACCTGGCGCTCGATGTCGGCGGCCATGTCCGGGTTATCCTTGAGAAACTGACGGACGTTGTCCTTGCCCTGGCCGATGCGGTCGTCGCCGTAGCTGTACCAGGCGCCGGACTTCTTGACCAGGCCGTGTTCCACGCCCAGCTCGATCAACTCGCCCTCGCGCGAAATGCCTTCGCCGTAGAGGATCTCGAACACGGCCTGCTTGAACGGCGGCGCCATCTTGTTCTTGACCACCTTCACGCGCGTCTCGTTGCCGACCGCCTCGTCGCCGCGCTTGATCGCCCCGATGCGGCGGATATCCAGGCGCACCGACGAGTAGAACTTGAGCGCGTTGCCGCCGGTCGTGGTTTCGGGCGAGCCGAACATGACGCCGATCTTCATGCGGATCTGGTTGATGAAGATCACCATGCAGTTGGTGCGCTTGATGTTGGCGGTCAGCTTTCTCAGCGCCTGGCTCATCAGGCGGGCCTGCAGACCTACGTGCGAATCACCCATCTCGCCTTCGATCTCGGCCTTGGGCGTGAGTGCTGCCACCGAGTCGACCACGACGATGTCGACCGCGCCGGAGCGCACCAGCATGTCGGTGATTTCCAATGCCTGCTCGCCGGTGTCGGGCTGCGAGACCAGCAGGTCGTCGACATTGACGCCCAGCGCCTCGGCATAACTCGGGTCGAGCGCATGCTCGGCGTCAACGAAAGCCGCCGTGCCACCGACTTTTTGCGCCTCGGCCACGGCATGCAGGGTCAGCGTGGTCTTGCCGGAAGATTCCGGACCGTAAATCTCGATTACACGTCCGCGCGGCAGACCGCCGATGCCCAGCGCAACATCCAGCGCCAGCGAACCGGTCGATACCACCGGCACATCCTTGCGCCCGGCATCGTCGCCCATGCGCATGATCGCGCCCTTGCCGTACTGCTTCTCAATCTGGCCCAATGCGGCGGCCAATGCCCGTTTGCGATTGTCGTCCACTGTCAAAATCCTCTCGATTTGAATTCTTCAGAAAGCCTGAGCCGCGATCAGCCTGGATTATCTCACAGCGGCCACTCTCTCCAAGCCGTCAACCACCGATCACGACGATTTCCTACCTCGCTTCGCGGCGTTTTCCGGGGTCCGGATTCCGGCTTCCGTCTCACTTTCCACCCTCATCATACGTCCCACTTTCTCAAAACCTGATAAGGCCGACCGGGAATCGACTCGATCAAGGCAAATTCCGTCACCATCCACTCCAAGGGCTCGATTTCGACGAATTCCGGTCGTCGCCGAACGTGTCGGAACAGTGTCACGTGCGGGCAGAATGGTCGATTGTCGAAGTTCATCCCGAGCGGCTCGAGGCCCGCTTTCAAATCATCGGCCAGGCCGCTCAGACCTGGAGGCGCCTCTCCGCCCAGCCAGGCCACCCGTGCACGCGGAAAACATCCGAAGCGATCGAGCGAAAGCATGCATTTTCCAGCGGAGACCTGCCCTCCCACTGCCTCGATGGCGGTTACTCGGTCGGCTGGCTGATCGCCCAGGAACAGCAGCGTCAGGTGCAGGTTGTGATCCGGCACCCGGCGCCGGCTGACCCGCCCCAACCGCTCGCGGCGCGCAACAATCCCGGCACGGATCTCATCATCCGGCCACAGTGCGAAGAACAGGCGACGGGTGGGCATGGCAGGTGTCTGTGCGTCTGGGCGTCTTTGCATCTGTGTGCCGGAAACTTGGTCCCTGGTCCGTGGTACGTGGTCCCTGATTCTTTCGCCTTTAGCCTTCCCCCAGTTTCTCCATCAACCGGCCAGTCGCCGCAACAACCCCTCGAAAGCAATCGCCACGGTGGCACGGCGGACCGCGTCGCGATCGCCGGAAAGCAGGTGGACCTCCGTCTCGACCACGTCATCCGGCAGCGCCCAGCCGAAGCACACGGTGCCGACCGGCTTGTCGGGCGTACCGCCATCAGGCCCGGCAATTCCCGAGGTGGACAGGGCGATATCGGCCCGGCTGCGTTCCACGGCGCCACGCGCCATGGCCGCGGCCACGACCTCGCTGACGGCACCAAAGCGGTGAATATCGGACGCCCTGACACCCAGCAACTCACGCTTGGCCTCATCGGAATAGGTCACCAGCCCGCGCTCGAACCAGGCCGAGCTTCCGGGCAGATCGGTGCACAACTTGGCGATCCAGCCCCCGGTACAGGACTCCGCCGTGGCCAGCATGCGCCCATGGGTCTTCAATTCGGCCGCCACCGCCGCGACCAGCATCGCCAGCGCTTCATCGTCATGTCGGATTGTCATGGCCTTTATGATGCCGGGTCTGGGTAGAAGGCCGCAAACAAATTCGGCAAGCAAGAAACCCTGAAAGGACGGCCCGAACTTGCGGGCCGTCTGAATGAGGACGCTCCGGGAAGCCGCCTAACGGTCAGTCGTCTACCGACATCCGGCTCAGTTCGTCCACACGGCGCAACAGTTCGCTGGAATATTCCCAGTCATCACGCAATGAATTACCGAACTGCTCCCAAAGGGCGTCGGCTCGTTCCTCACCAACCGCGTCGACGAGCGCGCGGTAGGGGCTTGTCCGTTCTTCATCCATAGCCGCAAAATTGTCGTAGTGCTCTACCACGAAATAATTCGGTCGGCGGCTGTCACCACCATCCACCCGGTACCACTCACCCAGGTGTTGGAATTCGGCCTCCTTGAGTATCGAGGTGATTTCTCCCACCACCTCCCGAAACTGGCGCCCGTTGCCGGCAGCACGAAACTGATGAAGCCTGACCACTTCGTAGCCCTCCGCCTCGCCACTCCAGGCCGGCATCTGGCGTGCATGACTTGTCGATACCGATGACACGTGCGGGGCGACCTCTTCTTCGATCACCGGCCAGCATTCACGGCCAGCCTCCGCCGGGGAATCGAGCATGGCCCAGTTCTCCATGAGAGAAACCAGGTGGAAAACACCGGCTCGGCCGTCAACGTTGTTCCAGGCACTCCATGTATTGGGGCCGTCGTTTTCGGTGTAGCACGTCTTCCAGGCCTGCATGCCGTCGCGGAACTTGCTGACATGCCCGAACTTGACCTCGACTCGGGTGATCTGGAGCATATGTCCGCCATTGTCTTGCTGGGCAAATACGGGGGATCCGACAACTGCCACGGCGCAAACGCCCAGGACCAATAGGGTATGAGTTGCTTTCATGATGTGACTCCATGACTCATGTGACTGGACTGATGCCAGTCACATATTGCCCCTTGGGCCGTTAACTCTATCACATAAATGAAGGCTCGTTTCATGGAAGAACGGGGTGGATCAGGATGCTGGCGAGCAGACTGGTCGGCACCCGGAACACACAACAGGTCAATCAACCAGACGGACCTTGCCTCCCACTTCAATCAACCTCGGTGCGACAATAGCGAAATGGCCGACAAGGACACCCAACACACGCCGTTGATGCAGCAATACCTCCGGATCAAGTCGGACTATCCGGACATTCTGCTGTTCTTTCGCATGGGCGATTTCTACGAGCTGTTCTACGAGGACGCAAAGCGCGCGGCGGCGCTGCTCGACATCACGCTGACCCATCGCGGCAAGTCGGCCGGTGAACCGATTCCCATGGCCGGGGTGCCTTATCACAGCGTCGACGGCTACCTGGCCCGGCTGCTGAAGAAAGGCGAGTCGGTAGCGATCTGCGAGCAGATCGGCGACCCCGACACCGCCAAGGGGCCGGTGGAGCGCAAGGTGGTGCGCATCGTCACGCCCGGCACGGTCACCGAGGAAGCCCTGCTGGAAGAGCGCAGCGAACGGCTGCTGGCCGCCATTGCACCGGCGAAGAGCGGCTACGGCCTGGCCTGGCTGGATCTGGCCGGCGGGCGGCTGCGCTGCTGCAACACCGCCGGCCTGGCCGAACTGGCCGCCGAACTCGAACGCCTGCGCCCGGCCGAGATCCTGGTGCCCGATGGTGCCGATATTCCACTGCGTGCTGAGCTCGCCGCTACGCGCGAACATCCGCCCTGGGCCTTCGATAACGAATCGGCCGAGCGCGAGCTTTGCAAGCAATTTCGTGTCCAGGACCTCTCGGGTTTCGGCATTCACGAACGCGGCGCGCAGGTCGGCGCGGCCGGTGCGCTGATCGGCTATGCCCGCGACATGCTCTCAGGCGAATTGCCGCACCTGACCGGCATGCGCCAGGTCTCGGCCGCCGAACACCTGGTACTTGATGCCGCCACCCGCCGCCACCTGGAAATCGACACCCATCCGGAAGGCCGCAGCGAGCACACCCTGGTCGGCCTGATGGACACCGCGGCAACGCCCATGGGCAGCCGCAAACTCAAGCGCTGGATCACGCACCCGCTTCGCGACCGCGAACAGCTTGGACTTCGCCACGCCGCCGTTGGCGCCCTGATCGACACCGCAACACACGTCAGTTTGCGCGAACATCTCAACGGCCTGGGCGATCTGGAACGCGTACTGACCCGCATCGCGCTGAAGACCGCCCGCCCGCGCGATCTCGCCACCCTGCGCGAAGGCCTCGCCCGCCTGCCCGATCTGCATGCCGCCCTGGAATCGGTCGCCAGTCCGTTGATCTACGAACTGCGCGACGACCTGGCGCCCTGCCCCGACCTGCACCAGCTGCTCGACACCGCCGTGGTCAAACAGCCGCCCATGGTCATCCGCGACGGCGGGGTGATCGCCGATGGCTACGACAGCGAACTCGACGAACTGCGAAGCCTTAACCAGAACGCCGGCGACTTCCTGGTGCGCTACGAGGAACAGGAGCGCGAGCGCACCGGCATCCAGACACTGAAAGTCGGTTTCAATCGCGTCCACGGCTATTACATCGAGATTGGCAAGGTCCACGCCGACAAGGTGCCGACCGAGTATTCACGCCGCCAGACGCTAAAGAACGCCGAGCGCTACATCACCGAGGAGCTGAAAACCTTCGAAGACAAGGTGCTCTCGGCCCGTGAACGGGCCCTGGCCCGCGAAAAGGCGCTCTACGAACAACTCATCGAACAGCTGTCCGGCGAACACGGCCGCCTGGCCATCGTCGCCGCCGGCCTGGCCGCCGTGGATGTGCTGACGACCTTTTCCGAGCGCGCCGAAACCCTGTCACTGACCACGCCGACCATCGACAGCGAGCCGGGCCTGGAGATCATCGAGGGCCGTCACCCCGTGGTCGAACGGGTCCAGGACAGCGCCTTCGTGCCCAACGACTGCCGGCTCGATCCCGAACGCCGCATGCTGGTCATCACCGGCCCCAACATGGGCGGCAAGTCCACCTACATGCGCCAGGCCGCGCTGATCACCATCCTGGCCCACGCGGGATCTTTCGTTCCGGCGAAGTCGGCCCGCATCGGCCCCATTGACCGCATCTTCTCGCGCATCGGCGCCGGCGATGACCTGACCCGCGGCCGGTCCACCTTCATGGTCGAGATGGTCGAGACCGCCAACATCCTGCACAACGCCACCGACCAGTCGCTGGTGCTGATGGACGAAATCGGCCGCGGAACGTCCACATTCGATGGCCTGGCCCTGGCCTGGGCCGTGGCCACCGAACTGGCACTGAACGTGCGCGCCTTCAGCCTGTTCGCCACCCACTACTTCGAACTCACCCGGCTGGCCGAAGACCACGACGGCATCGCCAACGTGCATCTCGACGCGCGCGAGCACGGAGACGAGATCGTGTTCCTGCACTCGGTCCGCGAGGGTCCGGCCAGCCAGTCCTACGGCATCCAGGTCGCCCGCCTGGCCGGCGTACCCAAACCCGTCATCGCCCAGGCCAGAAAACACCTCAACCGCTTGGAAAACGAAGCCGCCGCGGCCACCAGCCCGCAGCTGGGCCTGTTCGGTGCCCCGGCGACATCGGGCTCGACTGACGCACCCGATCCGGTCCGCGACATGCTCGAAGCCATCGACCCCGACGACCTCAGCCCGCGCGAGGCACTGGACTGGCTGTACCGGCTCAAGAAAGTGGACCAGTCGTAGTCGAACCAACGCGCCCTGCTATCACGCCAGAACCATCCGAACTCGGCGCAGGAGAAACTGCCATGTCACACTGCGCGCCCCGATCCCGTAGGGCGGGGGGCAATCCATCAAACCGGAGCAGTTAATGTTGTACCAGCGGTCGATCCTGCCAGCCGCCGTCATGGCACTGGCCACATGCATGACCACCACGCTTTCCGCTTCACCGTCCACATCAATGGCCGAAACAGCGCCGGCGGGCCCGCCGGCATCAAGCCAGGCGTCCGAAAGCCCCTGGCCCGAGGGCATGTCCGTGCCGGCCTACTCGACCACCGGCTGGAGCAGTCCCGGCTACGCACTGCTGGACGC